>JASHUR010000187.1 GCA_030039895.1 Acidobacteriaceae bacterium
GGCAAGCTGACGTAAACACCTTCTTCGAGGGTCAGGCCCTCGGCTTCTGCCACGGAGCGTGCAAGCGCGCGCAGGCGGCGGGAGTAGGCGTCACCCATGTCGAAGAAGCGGACACCAAGCCGCTCGTCGTTGGGGCCGATGGCTGGGTTCTGCCCGGTCAAGTTGATGTGGTCTGAGATCAGGACGAGCTGGCCCTCGTGAAAGCCAGTGCGGATGCCACCCGAAGCGTTGGTGAGGATGAGGGTGCGAATGCCGAAACGCGCAAGCACGCGGGTGGGGAAGGAGACCTGTCCAGCGCCATAGCCTTCGTATCCGTGGACACGGCCCTGCATCACAGCGATGGGTGTTCCCTTAAGCGTGCCGATGAGCAGGCGGCCGCTGTGTCCTGGCGCAGTGGGGCGCGGGAAGTGGGGAATGTCGCTATAGGGGACAACGACAGACTCATTGATCCGGCTGGCAAAGCCGCCGAGTCCGGAGCCGAGGACGACACCAATTGAGGGACGGAGCGTCGTGCGCGACTCGATGAATTGCGCGGCTTCGGTGATCTGGTCGTAAAGTTCCGGGTTCTGCATTGCTTTCTAGTGATATTGGATCAGGATGCCCACGATGGATGCGGACATCAGGTTGGCCATGGTTCCCGCGAGCATAGCGCGCAGGCCGAGGCGTGCCAGATCGCTGCGGCGACCGGGCACCAGCGCGCCGATGCCTCCGATCTGGATGCCGATGGAGCTGAAGTTGGCGAAGCCACAGAGGGCGAAGGTGGCGATGGTAAAGGAGCGGGCGCTTAGCGCGGCCCGGTGCGCGCCGAGGATGGAGTAGGCCACGACTTCATTGATGACCATGCGCGTACCGAGCAGGTTGCCGACAATGCGCGCCTCGTGCCAGGGAACTCCGATGAGCCAGGCGATGGGCGCGAAGATTCCACCGAGGATTATGTCGAGGCTGGGCGGAAAATAGCGGAAGTGATGCATGGCCAGCCAGTTGTGAATGCCGCCCATAGTGCCGTCGAGCAACGAAATGAGCGCGAGAAAGGCGATGAGCATGATGGCGACGTTGAAGGCGAGATTGCCGCCATCGATGGTCCCGCGCGTGATGGCGCCGAGCAGGTTCTCTTCCTTATGCTCTTCCGTCTTGGGCATGTGGACAACGCCCTGGGTTGCGGGAGTTTCCGTCTCCGGCACCAGCATTTTGGCGATGAGGATGGTTCCGGGCGCGGTCATGATGACGGCTGCCAGAAGCTGCTGCGCGGAGATGCCGAAGAGAATGTATGCCGCCATGATGCCACCCGAGACGTGGGCCATACCGCTGGTCATGATGGTCATCAACTCGGAATTGGTGGTGTCGTTGAGGAAAGGACGGATGGTAAGCGGCGCTTCTGTCTGGCCCATGAAGATGCTGGCGGCGACATTCAGGCTTTCCGCACCCGATACCTTCATCGTCCACTGCATAAGCCGCGCAAAAAAGCGGATGACAATCTGCATGACGCCAATGTGGTAGAGCACGGCGAAGAGCGCGGAGATGAAAATAATGGCCGGCAACGCCTGGAAGGCGAAGATCATTCCGAAGGACGAGTGCTGCTTGCCGAGTTCCCCGAAGACCATCTGAGAGCCGGCAAACGAATAATCAAGCATGTGTGTAACTGCGTCGCTGGCTGAATGAAGGATTCTCTGACCGACAGTCCACTTGAGCACGAGAAAGGCGAAGAGGAGCTGAAGGCCGAGTCCCCAGGCAACGGTGGTCCAGCGAATGGCACGCCGGTTGGTGGAGAAAATCCATGCCAGAAGCAGCATGGTGAGTATGCCCAGGATTCCGGTAAATCGACCCAAATCGTCTCCTGCAATTGCGTTGAGGTATGAATCTCTATCCTACTGTGCGTGAGAGCGGGGGCGGCAAGGGATTTTTTACATCTTTGCTGTCGCGTGTGAGGATTTCACCGATGAGCGGAGGGATTTCTGCCGCGGCGTCCTCGATGGCGATGGCTGTGGTGAGCAGGTGTTCGGCTTCGGCAAAGCGCGGTTGCTCGTCAGAGAACATCATGCACATGGGCTGGCCGGCTTCGACCTGGCTGCCAAGTTTGACGTAGAACTCGATGCCTGCGTGCGCCGCGACCGGCTCACCAGCCTGTTCGCGGCCTGCGCCGAGGCGTTGCACGGCCCAGCCGACTTGTTCACAGTCCATGCGGGTGAGTGTACCGCTGCGCGAGGCAAGCAGTTCGCGGCGGAACTTTGGTGCGTGGTGGGCCGCAGGGTTTTCGAAGACACCTGGGTCGCCGCCTTGCGCGGCCACCATCCGCAAAAAGGTTGCTACGGCCGAACCGTCGGTGATCTTTGCTTCAGCAATGGCGCGGCCTTCGTCCGCATTGGCGGCCATGCCGCCGAGGTGAATCATCCATCCGGCCAGGACGAGCGAAAGTTCACGCAGGTCTTCGTTAAGCGGGTGACGCGCACCGCGCAGCAGGTCAACGGATTCCCACACCTCGATCCAGTTGCCGGCGAAGCGTCCCAGAGGCTGGTCCATGGAGGTCATCAGTGCCGTGGTGTGCGTGCCGGCCTCTTCGCCCGTGCGCACCATCAACGCGGCAAGAAAGCGCGCTGCGTCAGGGTCCTTCAGGAATGCACCGGAACCCGTTTTAACGTCGAGTACCAGCCCATTCAGTCCTTCTGCCAGCTTTTTGCTCATGATGGATGCGCAGATAAGCCATGGACTCTCTACGGTACCTGTGCGGTCGCGCATGTCGTAGAGAACCCGGTCGGCAGGAACAAGATTTTTCGTCTGGCCGATCATCGTCACGCCGCATTCGGCGAGCACGCGGTCGGCCTCAGCAGGCGAAAGCTGGGTGCGATAGCCGGGGATGGTCTCAAGCTTGTCCAGCGTGCCGCCGGTGTGCCCCAGCGCCCGCCCGCTGATCATGGGTACGGCGACTCCGGCAGCGGCTGCGATGGGAGCGACGAGAAAGGAGGTTTTGTCGCCGACCCCGCCTGTCGAATGCTTGTCGACGGTGTTACAGCCCAGGCCGGAGTGGTCGAAGACCTCGCCGGAGAAGCGCATGGCGCGGGTGAGGGCAGCCAGTTCTGCGTCCGAGAGCCCGCGCAGAAACACCTCCATGAGCCATGCACCCAGTTGGGCTTCCTGGATAGACTGCGCGGCCGCGCCTGTGACCAGGTATTGAATCTCTTCGGTGGTCAGTTCACCGCCGTCCCGCTTTTTCCGGATGATGTCGATGACGTGCATGCTCTAGTTTGCGTCCAGGTGGAAGCGGAAGGGGAAGACTTCGCGGAAGGGCAGGGTGACTACACCGTCG
The DNA here is from genome assembly GCA_030039895.1 of Acidobacteriaceae bacterium. Lineage (GTDB taxonomy): Bacteria > Acidobacteriota > Terriglobia > Terriglobales > Acidobacteriaceae > Silvibacterium. Next base: position 3,302 of record JASHUR010000187.1, read on the forward strand.
TCGCCGAGAAAAGTGATCATGGCTTCGGGTGTCACGAATTCGCTCAATACCTGGCGGCAGGCCCCACAGGGCGGGCTGGGAAGGCCGTTAAGATTTGTAACTGCGACGGCGACGATTTTGCGCTCTGCGCCGTGCTCGCTGACAGCGCGAAAAAGCGCGTTACGTTCAGCGCAGGATGTGAGGCCATAGGACATGTTTTCGACATTGCAGCCGGTGACGACCGAACCATCGTCGAAGAGCAGGGCGGCGCCGACACGGAACTTTGAGTAAGGGGCATAGGCACGCGCGGCAGCATCGTGTGCCGCGTCCATGAGCTGCGCGGCGGAAGGGTTTGTTTCGGCCATATCACTGAGGCTAAAGGCTTCGAGGGGGAATCAGCAAATTTCCGCCTCAAGTTCCCTTCCATTTTTCCCGATAACCGTAGAGTGGACGAGCTTACGCGCGAATTTCTAATTGAGAGCCAGGAAGGGCTGGATCGCATGGAGCGGTGCCTGACCGAGCTTGAGGAGCGTCCGCAGGATAGCGAGCTGCTGGCCGACATCTTCCGGTCGGTACATACCATCAAGGGCACGACGGGATTTCTGGGGTACACGCGGCTGGAGTCGCTGTCGCACGCCGGGGAGAACCTGCTGGGCATGCTGCGCGACGGCAGGCTGCATGCCAACGCGGAGATTATCAGCACATTGCTCGAGCTGATGGACGGGCTGCGCGCGATTCTGGCCTCGATTGAAGCCGAGGGCAGCGAGGGCGAGGGCGATGACCGGGCAATGATTGAGCGGTTGATTGATCTGCAGAGGAGCGATGGGGAGGCTGTGCTACCACAGACGGCGCAGACTGACGCCGCAAGGCGGGCTTCTGAACCAGTAGACAAAGCGCTGGGAGACAAACCGCCGGGAGACAAGGCGCCGGGAGACAAAGCGCCGGGAGACAAAGCGCCTGTGGAGCGCCGCTCGCTTCATGCAGTTCCCAAAACCGCTAGGGCAGCTGGCGAAGAAAACGCCGATGTAGAGAACGGCGCGGTAAAGGCTGCAACCAGCGCGGCTGACTCCACGCTGCGCGTGGATGTGGACCTGCTGAACCGGATGATGAACCTGGTAGGCGAGCTGGTGCTGACGCGCAACCAGATCCTGCAGACCACCAGCGCCGACTCCGGCTTTGCGCCGCTATCGCGGCGGCTGGACATGGTGACGGCAGACCTGCGCGAGGCAGTGATGAAGGCGCGCATGCAGCCTGTGAGTCACGTGTTTTCTAAGTTCCCGCGGATGGTTCGCGATCTCACGCAGCAGCTCGGCAAGCGCGTGCGCCTTGAAATGGAAGGCCAGGAGACGGAGCTGGACAAGAGCCTGTTGGAGGCGATCAAGGACCCGCTGACACATTCGGTGCGCAACGCCATCGATCACGGCATTGAGGCGCCGGAACTGCGCGGGGGCGCGGGGAAACCCGCAGAAGGCTTGCTGAAGCTGCGGGCGTATCAGGATGGGAGCCACGTAGTCGTCGAAGTGGTGGACGACGGTGGCGGCATTCGCGTGGAGCGAGTGCTCGACAAGGCCATTGAGCGCAAATTGGTCACCCGGGAAAAGGCCGCGCAGATGAGCGAGCGCGAGCTGCTGCAATTGATCTTTTTGCCGGGATTTTCAACGGCGGCGGCAATCACGAATGTGTCCGGACGAGGCGTGGGCATGGACGTGGTGCGCAACAACGTGGAGAAGAGTGGCGGCAAGGTGGAGATCGAGAGCCACGCCGGCAAGGGGACGACGTTGCGGCTACGGATTCCACTGACCCTGGCAATTATTCCTGCGCTGATTGTACGGAGCCGCGGGCAGAGCTTTGCGCTGCCGCAGGGCGTTCTGCATGAACTGGTCCATCTCTCCGCCGATCAGACGAGAGAGCAGATCCAATGGCTGGAGAAGTCCCCGCTTTACCGTTTGCGCGGGCGTCTGCTGCCACTGGTGTTTCTGGGCAGGATGCTCAATCAACATGAGGCGGCTGCGGAAGGTGTGGGCTGCTATATCGCCGTGCTCAATGCCGATGGTCGCCGCTTCGGGTTGGTGGTGGATGGACTGGCGGACCCTGAAGAGATTGTGGTCAAGCCGCTCTCGCCCGTGTTTAAGCAGATCGGGCTGTTCTCCGGCGCGACGGTGATGGGCAATGGGGAGATGGCATTGATTCTCGATCCCGGGGCGCTGGCAGTGCGGGCCTCGATCGCCATCAGCAGCGAAGACGAGGAGCAGGCGGCAGAACAGTCAGTGAATGTGGAGAAAACCGGGCAGGAGTTCCTGTTGGTCGAGGCCGGAGCCGAGCAAATGGCGCTGCCGCTCGCAGACGTGCTCCGTATCGAGCGGATTCCGCGCGGACGTATGGAGCGCGTTGGGCATACGGCGGTCCTGCGTTTCCAGGGCATGGTGCTGCCGATCGAGGACCGGTCGGGGATTGTCGGCCAGAAACATGAGGAGGGTGACGAGATGACGGTGGTGGTTTGCCGCGACGGCAGCCGCCATGTGGGCCTGGCCGTATCGCAGGTGCTGGATGTGGCTGAGGGTGCGGCGTTGGTCGAGGCAGGAACAGATGTTGTCGCTCCCGGCATTACCCTGCTCAAGGAGCGGGTAACGAGCGTGGTGGACCTGGGCCGCATACCGGCTTTGCCATCGGAAGAGCCTGAGGCGACGCTGGAGGTTGCAGTATGAACGCGATTTGCGAGGCCGAGAGCAAGGCATCGGGCGAGGCGGGAATTGAGATTTGTTCGGTCCGGGCCGGTGCGACCACGTTCGGCGTGCCGATTACGCGCATTCTCGAGATACTGGGCGCGCCTGCGGCGAAGCCGGTCCCGCTGGCGCCGTCATTTATTGGCGGGCTGGTGCACTATCGCGGTGAAGTGCTTACGGCGGTTTCGCTGCGCAGTTTGCTCGACTTGCCAGCCCAGGAAGGGGCGTCGGATGTGCTGGTGCTTGAGTCGCCTGCCGGATGCTTTGGCCTGATGGTGGATGCGGTTGGCGAGGTGATGACAGTGCAGCCGGAGTGGATTGAGGCGAACCCATCGACGTTGGATGACCGTCGCAAGGCGTTGTTTGCCGGAGCTTGCAAGCTGAAGGACGGTCTCCTGGTGATGCTGGATCCGGAGCGTCTGGACCCGATGCGGTTATTGCACTGAGCGGGAGAAAGGAGAGCTGTATATGCGCGCATTGATTGTGGATGACTCGAGGTTCACCCGCGACTACCTGAAGTTGCTGCTGATGCGGCGGGGACTGGATTGCATGGCTGCAGAGAACGGTGCGGCGGGACTTGAGTGTCTGGGCTGCTCCGGGCCGTACGATGTGGCGCTTGTGGACTGGAACATGCCGGTGATGGGCGGTCTGGAGATGGTAAAGGTGATGCGGCGCGATCCGGCGCTGGACGGACTGAAGATTCTGATGGTGACCACGGAAGCGGAGAACGGCAATATTGAGGCGGCGCTGGAAGCAGGGGCCGATGAGTATTTGATGAAGCCGTTCGATGAAACCTGCCTGATTGAGAAGCTCGGAATGATTGGAGTGCTTCCCTAGTCGCGCGCCGAGTTCCTGCCATGAACATAGAAAAGCCCATTCGAGTGCTGATCATCGACGACTCGGCTGTGATGCGGAGTTTGCTGCGGATGACGCTGGTCGAGTGCCCGGGCGTTGAGGTTGCGGGCGTGGCCATGGAAGGCCACGCGGGGCTGGCGGCGATGGAAATACTGAAGCCTGACCTGGTGCTGCTGGACATTGAGATGCCGGGCATGAACGGGCTTGAGGTGCTG
>JASHUR010000188.1 GCA_030039895.1 Acidobacteriaceae bacterium
AGGGCGACGGCCGTGAAGACGGCGATGCTGGTTGCAGCGGAGGCGGTGAGCGCGTATCCGATGGCTGCTCCCATGAACGGCGCTGTGCAAGGTGTTGCAACGACGACGGCGAGGACTCCGGTGAAAAAGCTGCCGGTGTATCCCTGTTTGGCGGCCAGGCCAGAGCCTGCGCTGGTGAGCGAGAGGCCAATTTCAAATTGTCCGGCGAGTGAGAGACCGAGGAAGAAGAGCAGCAGCGCGAGCAGGGCGAGGAAGAGCGGTGACTGGAACTGGAATCCCCAACCGAAGTTGTGGCCCGCAGCGCGAAGCACGAGGAGGATGCTGACTATGATCCAGAATGAGACGACGATGCCGAGCGTATAGACGAGGCCATGCAGGCGAATCTTGCGGCGCTCTTCAGAGGAGGATTGAACAAGGGCGAGTCCCTTCAGGAAAAGCACGGGGAAGACGCAGGGCATGAGGTTGAGGATGATTCCGCCGAGGAAGGCGAGCAGGACAATTCGGAGCATTCCCGAGGAAGAGGCACTGGCAGCGGATAGAACGAGCGTGCCGGGTGTGGCGTGAATTTCGTAGGCGCGTCTGTTGCCGAGGACGAGGACGCCGTGGAGCTGGTTCGGCGTTGAGTTGAGATTCTGGTCCTTGGTGAGAGCGATCTTGACTCCGTCGCCAAAAGGCTGCACGGGCTGTGGTGCGGCGTTCGAGAGAATGCTGGAATCGAAGGGAAAGAATTCGGCGGATTGCTCGCGATGGCCGGTTTTAACGGCAAGAGTGAAGCCCTTGGATGTGACCAGGAAGCGGGCCCGATCTGAACCGGGCAGTGGCTGCGGAAGCGTGTTGCGGAACTGATCGATAAGTTGCTGATCCGCGGCGACGGTTCCAGCGCTTGCTGGAGGGCTAGCGAGTGCGGGGCGGTCAACGGAGAGAGTCGCTTTGCCGGGGATGCAGACATTGCTGCAAACAAGCCAGGTGACCTTGCCTCCAAGCGTGGCAGTGGGGCCGGAGGGTTTGAAGCTGGATGGCACCGTAACGGGGATTGGGAAGAGGACCTGGTGTTCGTAGCCGAAGTCCATGAGCGGGCCAAGCGGGAGGCGCTGCGGTGCAGGGAACTGCATGGGGCCGGCGGTAATGCCGGCGGGCAGATTCCAGTCGATCGCGGGCGGCTCGCCTGAGTCTCCAGCGTTGGTCCAGTAGACGTGCCAGCCAGGGGCGAGCTTGAAGTAGAGTCCAGCGGTGAAGTGCTGGCCGGGGAAAATCTGCGCAGGGGGAACGACAAGCTGGACGGTGAGATGCGGCGCGGTCGCTGTGGCCTGAGCGCGGCCAAGCAGAGGCAACAATGCGGCTAGAAGGATGAAGATCGTGTTCCGGAGCGCGCGCATGGCTTTAATTCCCATGATACAAGGCTGTGCCTGCATAGTCTGACGCCGAAGCAGCAAACGTGGTTACATCGCCATGAGAGCGACTCCAGCGCACACGACCAGGGCAGCGATCCAGCGGCGGCGGTCGACGTTTTCGTGGAGAAAGAATTTCGCGGCGATGGCGTTGGTGACAAATGTAAGCGATGCAGAGGCAGGAGCAACCAGACTCAGGTCTGCATGGCTGAGTGCGAAGAGCAGCGAGAAGAAACTGAGCGACATAAAGATGACGCCAAGAACGAAGCGCGGGCTCAGGAGCACGGCGAGGATGGCTCCGATGAGGCCGTGTTGCGAGCGGATGTCGTCGAGGTCGCCGAGGGTGCGCATGGCGGAGGCGATCATGACGTCGCCGATGGTTGCGGAAACCACGATGGCGGCGATCATGGCAGCGTCAGCCCAGCCGTGATGAAGCGTGAACAGGTTCATCGTGGTTCGGCCTCCGGTTCCAGCTCAAGGGGTTTGTGCGTGTGCGGTATCTCAGTGTAGGAGGGACCGCGTGCGACGAATCCGACGGCGGCGGTGATGAGCAGAATGCCAAGCCAGCGCATGGGCGAGATGTGCTCATGCTTCCAGAAGCAAGCGAGCAACGCAACGATGACGTTGCCGATGGAGCTGGCCGGGAGCACGAAAGTGAGATCGGCCCAGGAGAGCGAGGCAAGATAGGACGAAAAAAAGCAAATGAGGAGCGCGATGCCGAGCAGGATTTGCGGGGTCCCGATGGCGTAAATAAGTTCCGAAAGGTGATGCAGCGAGACCGGGCCGACACGGGTCATTCCGATGCTGAGCAGAGTGTCACCCAAGGGCGCGGTGACTGCGACTACGCCGAGTACGAGCCATCGCCGAAATGTCATGGTGGAGCGGGTCATGATGCTGTATGGGCTTGCTGATTAGACGATAGACACCGGGGTGAAAGATGCTACCTGCTGATATGGACTGAGCAGGCAGCGAGCCCTGCCGGAAATAAAAACGGCCAGCAAATGCTGCCGGCCGTCTTGATCTATGAGTCGAAGCTAAACCTCGGCATTTGCAGGCTTGTTTGCATCAGCCGAAGGCTTGGACTTTGCCTGCTTAACGACCTTGTTGCGCTGCGCGCGGAGCTTGAGGAACGATTTGGACTCTGCATACAGGCGCTTGAGGTCGCGGTTGACGATAGCCTTGCTGACGACGCGCCACGCGGCCTTGGGCCGGAAGTAGTACTCGTCGTAGAAGCGATGGACCATCTCAAGGACGTATTCCTTGGGCAGTCCGGGATATTCGATGTGCGCGAGCTGATGACCTTCGTCGTCGACCATGGCTCCGTTGTTGACGATGAAGCCGTTCTCGCGGGCGTACTCGTAAAACTCAGTGCCGGGATAAGCGTGTGCGATGGAGACCTGAATAGTCTCGACGTCCAGGCCCTTGGCGAAGTTGATGGTGTTGCGGATGGACTCCTTGGTTTCGCCGGGCAGGCCGAGGATGAAGTCACCGTGGATGGTAAGGCCGAGGTCGTGGCAGTCCTTCACGAAGTCGCGCGCTCGCTCGACAGTAGCGCCCTTCTTGATGTTTTTGAGGATTTGCGGGTCGCCGGACTCAAAGCCGACGATGAGCAGGCGGCAGCCCGCTTCGCGCATGGCCTTCAGGGTTTCGCGATCGGTGGTGACGCGCGAAGTGCAGGACCATGTGAGGCCGAGCGGCTTGAGCTTGGAGCAGAGCTCGATGGTCCGCGCCTTCTGGATGTTGAAGGTGTCGTCGTCGAAGAAGTACTCCTTGACGTGCGGGAAGAGCTCTTTAGCGTGGGCCATTTCCGCCGCCACGTCGTCGGTGGAGCGCTTGCGCCATGCATGGCCGGAGAGCGTCTGCGGCCAGAGGCAGAAGGTGCACTGCGCAGGGCATCCGCGCGTTGAGTAGAGCGACACGTAGGGGTGCAGCAGAAATGGGACGTTGTACTTCGTGACGTCCATGTCGCGGGCGTAGATGTCCGTGACCCAGGGCATGGCATCTAGGTCTTCGACCTGCGGACGGTCGGGATTGTGCACGACCTTGCCATCCTTGCGGTAGCTGATGCCGAGGATCTCCGAGAGCGGCTTGCCGTTGGCGAACTCCACTGTGGCAAAGTCGAACTCGCGGCGGCAGACGAAGTCGATGACGTGGCACTCGTTCAGGGCGCGATCGGGCGACGTGGTGACAGGAGGGCCAACAAAGGCGATGCGGATGGACGGATTCGCTTTCTTGATGGCTTCGGCGAGCTTCTGGTCGCCGGTCCAGCCCGGAGTGCTCGTGAAAAGGACGAGGAACTCGTAGTTTTTCGCAATCTGGATGGTTTCTTCCGCAGAGACATGGTGCGGAGGTGCGTCGAGCAGCCGTGAGCCTTCGAGCATTCCGGCGGGGTAAGCAAGCCAGACTGGGTACCAATAGGACTCGATCTCGCGGGTGGCCGGCCATCTGGAGCTGGCGCCGCCGTCGAAGTTCTCAAACGAGGGTGGGTTCAAAAACAGTGTCTTGAGGGGCATAGCGTATAAGTTCTGATTTTAACACTCATAAGGTTTGAAAATGGTTGACTTTGAGGTGCAGTTTGCGGCATCTGAACCGGGCTATTTAATACTGAGATTTATCCAATCCTGGATAGTGCCAATGGAACGCATGAGGCTTAACTCTGCACTGATGAGAGACATGCCAGCACTGAGGGCGTCCTGTTGCCGCTCCTGTGCCTGAATGGCGGCAAGCTCTTCATCTTTTGGGGTTACCGGCGTAGAAACCAGAGAGCCGGAACCGTTGGCCAACTCGGACTGAACGGCCTGTAGCTGCTCCTGCGCAAGATCGACCTGCAACTGGGCGAGGTGCTGCCGGGCTTTTAATTCGGCAAGGTTATGACGCAACGAGCCGACCTGTTCGATGGTCTGGTATCTAGCCTGATTGGCCTCGATTTGCGCGTGTTGCGCGATGGCGGCAGACTCACGGGCTTTGGCGCGACGAGTGGCGTCAAAGAGTGGGAATGTAATCTGCACGGCAGCACCGAAGTTGTTGTTTGAAAAGTTTTTGTAGTAGGTTGAGTAGTTTTCGAAACTGGCAAAGCGGCTGTATTCGGCCCCGAAGGCAAACAGGGGCCGGTAATTCTGCTTTTTGTCTCCGAAATATAGCTCAAGCTTCGACTTAGCATTGGCATAGGCGGCCTGGATACCGGCGTTGGAGTCGACGGTCTGATCGGTGAGCGAGCCACCCGAGGCGAAGTCTGGCGCCGGAGGGATGCTTTTGGGATCCGGTATGAAGCTGGCTGGTGGAAGTCCGGTGAGGTGCGACAGCTTCTGGCGCTGCTCGGCAGCGTCATCCTGCGTGTGCAGCCGCTTGATATCGATTTGAGCCGAAGTGATCTCCGCCCTTGTCAGGTCCATGCGGCTGTCAACACCTGCGGCCAGGCGCTGCTGCTCGATGGAAACCAAAGCATCAGCATCGGCCTTTTCCTGATCGAGGGAAGTGAGCTGGCGGAGATCTGTGTTGAGCTGAATGTAAGCGACAGAGCAGTCGAGAGCGACCTGGTCCTTATCGTCCTTCAACTTCAGCTGTGCGGACTTGACCGCAGCGCGCGCGGCACGCATGTAATCGGGCTGGGAATACGAATAGACGAGGGACTGCGACTGCACGGTGAAGATCGACGGCTCGCCAAGCGGGTATCCGATGGAGGGCGGACCGGGGTTTGCGCCAACAACGAAGTTGGGGATATAGGCATCCTTTGTTTCCGCAAGACTGGCGACAGCGCGCTGCACGTCAACAGCAGCCAGCTTGACGGAGGTGCTGTTTTGCAGCGCAAGACCGACAGTTGAGGACAGGGAAATCTGGGCCGATGCGGATGAGGCCGCGAGCAGTGCGATCGCTCCGGTCCATAGCCCGTAGCCGAGATGTTTTCTCAAGGACATTGCTGCCATTGCGGAGGCCCGATCACTCTGCACTGCCGCTTGCCGATGTTGCAGAATAGTTTGCACTGAGCGCATTGGCAATCGCGAATTCACGGTTCGCGGCAAGCAGATCACCCTGCTTCTTTAATAGTTTGCCAAGCTCGGCATGGACGGCAAAGGCCGGAGCTTCTGCGCTGAGCGCGTTTCCACTTAGATATTCGCGGAGCCATTGCACGGCCAGTTGGGGCTCGCGGTCTGCCTTGATGAGTGTTGAGGCTCCATCGACGAGGGCGGGGCCGTGCTGCGTGTCAGCGGCGGCGCCGTTCTCAAGCGCCGTGAGCATGTCATTCCAGCGGCCGCGTCTGCGATAGAAGCTGCCGAGGTCCATCCATGCCTGAGCTGCGGCTTCCGCTGAGGTCTGCGAAGCTGCAATTTTTGCGCGCCAGTCCTGCTCAGCACCTGCATAGTCTTTTTTCTTCTCCGCAATGCTGGCGCGGAGTTCCCAGGCGCGGGCTGGGCTGAGGGTATCAAGCCGCTCCGCGAGATCTTCAGCCTTGCTATCGCTGCCGCCGAGGAAGCCGGGAGCATCGACATAGTATTCGCCAAGGTCAGAGAGTGCTTCCGGGTTGCGGCCATCGAGCGAGACGGCTATCTCGAACTCAGCATGCACGAGCTTCGCAATCTTATAGGCGCTTAGCAATTTTGCGTGGCTGGCCTTTTCGCCAAAGGCGCGGCCAAGCCAGAGATGGTACATACTGCTGGCCGGCACAAGCTCGACGGCGTGACGACATGAGTTGATGGCCTCATCCCAGCGGCCCTGAGCGAGATAGACCCGGCACTGGAGGTTCCATGCAACGGCGTTAGCGGAGTTTTTTCCAATGGCGGTGCTGAGGAAGCGCAGGGCATCGTCGGCGCGGCCGCTGGTGAAGGCGGACTTGGCGGAGCTGAGACTGTCCGATGTAGCAGCAATGGCCGGTGATGCTGTCGCGAGGCCAATCGAGAGGACTGCGATCAAAGGGGGAAGGCTTTTGATACGAAGATTCACGATGCTATCTAACCTCTGTTATCGGCACACCGTCGCCGATGGGTTGACCGTTGGTACTGCCCAAGGCCACGATCTGGCCCTGTTTGAGGCCGCTAATAATCTGAACCTGAGTGAGGTTGAGGTTGCCGACAACGACAGGAGTCCTGTGGAGATATCCTTTGGAGACGATATAAACGTAGGGTTGTCCACCCTCAGAATGAAGCGCCTCGCGCGGGACATTGATGGCATCGGGAATGTTAGCCACAAGAGCGGTTACGCGAACGTTAGTGTTCGGTAGCAGGTCGTCGTGAGCGTCGTCGATCCTGACCAGAACCTCGCCGACATTACGGGTGGTGTAGCTGATAATGGTAGAGGGCACGCGGATGATCTGACCATGCCAGACTCTGCCCGGCTGAGCGTCCCACTGGATGGTGACAGACTGCCCGGCGCGGAGCTTGCCGATCTCGGGCTCGTCGAAGTAGGCACGGACCTGCATTTTGCTCAGGTCAGCCATTTCGAGGAGGAGATCCCCTTGTTGGACGTACTCAGTCCGTGAGACAGGAATCAAGTAGACGGTGCCGTTGAATGGAGCGCGTACGTTGGCCTGATTCACTGCCTGCTGCGCGGCGGCGTATCCGGCCTGGGCTTCGGCCACAGCCGATTTGGCCCGGCTGAGATCGGAGGCGTCGTACGGATCTTTTTCCCTCTGCTCAAGAACATTTAGTGAAGCATTGTCCATGGCCAGCCGCTGTTTGGCTGCAGCAACTTCGCTGCTAGACGCAGCTCCGGTCGACTCGAGTTTCTGGAGTGCGGCCAGGTCGCGCAGCGCCTGATCGCGGTCGATGCGGGCTTTGGTCAGCTCTCCCTGCAATGTGATCCGCTGCTGCTGGGTCCCTCCCTGGAGCAGGGTAGTGTAGTTGTCCTGAGCGTTGCGCAGGGCAGCCAGGGCAGTAGCCAGGCGGGCGCGGGCGTCTGTGTCGTCCATGACGAGCAGAAGCTCTCCTTTGGTGACCTTTTCTCCTCCATGGACGTAAATGCTCTTCACGATACCGGGGAACGGCGCATGAGCTTCATAATTGGCTAGAGGTTGCGGCTCGACCTTTCCGTTGGTGGGGACGGTGCTCCTGAGCTCACTGCGGACTACTGGCGCCGTTCGCACCGGAATGCGGGTGCGGGTGGCCATACGTACGAAGTAGAAGATGATGATCAGTCCGACGGCTGTGGAGAGCCAGATCCAGCGCGAACGTGTTCGAGTTTTCTTTGTTGCCATTCAGGTTTCGTCAGTTTCTATAAGCCGCTTATGAGTATATAAGACTCATCTGGATAGGCTTCCGCGTCAAAAATTTACGTCCACTTTGGCGAAAGCGAACACTATGGTGAAATAGAGTCATGGCAGTAGAAACTCGTTACACAGACGAACATGCGAAGGCCGGTCTGGACTTCAAGTTTCCGGCAATTGAGACATGGCAAAATCAGTTTCCAGCGTATGAGATTTTAATTGACGACCCGGAGTTTACTTCTGTGTGTCCAAAGACCGGTCTGCCGGATTTTGGGACGATCAAGCTACGCTATATGCCGCGCGACCGGTGCCTTGAGCTGAAGTCGTGGAAAGAGTATCTGTTCAGCTACCGGAATCTGGGCATTTTTCAGGAGAACATTGTGAACCAGATCCTCGAGGACGTGGTGAAGGCCTGCGATCCGATCTGGGCACATGTGACGGGTGACTTTCGGCCCCGTGGCGGAATATCGACGATCGTTGAAGCAAGGTGGCCTCGACCGGCGCAAAAGTGATCGAAGAGTGACATGGATGACAGGAAGCTGGCAGCACAGCAGGCAGATATGGCATCCATCTGACCAGAAAACATAGAGTTACCGGGTTGCTGTAACGCAACGCGTTTGATAGTATCCGGACTTCGGCAGAGGAGAGTGAGAATTATGTCAGATGAACAGGGTTCGAGCGGTTTCAGTTGGTTCCTCGCGGGCTTGGGAGTTGGGGCGATTCTCGGCGTTTTGTTTGCACCAAAGCCTGGAAGGGACACACGCCAGGATCTGGTGAGTGGAGCCAGGGAGGGCAAAGAGTATCTTCGTCAGCGTTCGCGTGAGGCGGCTGACCAGGTCAACCAATACGTCGATCGCAGCAAAGAGTACATGGACAAAGGTCGTGCTCAGTGGGAGGAATTCGTGAACCGGGGCCGTCGATTCGTGAACGACCAGTCGGAGCGGGTTTCCGCCGCTGTCGATGCAGGCAAGGAAGCTTACCAGCAGTCTTCGTCCGGCGCTACCGAAGAGCCGCCCGCGCAAGCGTAACTTCTCTGACGGAAGGTGCGGTTCCGGGAGGGGCGGATGCACGTGTTGTCACCCATTTATTACATCGTTTTCACGGCTGTGACTGCAGCAGGTGTGCTGTTGCAGGCGTTTGTGTTGCTTGCAATCTTCATTGCCATCCGACGCTCGTCGAGCGAGCTGCAGAAGACCCTAAATGAGGTGAAGGAGAAGGCCATGCCGGCGATTGAGTCGGCTCAGAGTTTGCTGGACGATGTTTCTCCAAAACTGAAGACCGCAACAAGCAACTTGTCCGAGGTAAGTGAAGTCCTTCGCAGCCAGGCAAGCCACGTAAATGTGACGGTAGAGTCTTTGCTGGACAAGACCAACGCGCAGATCAATCGCGTGGATGACATGGTCACGGCGACATTCAACGCACTGAGCCACGCCTCAAAGGCGATCGAGACAGCGATTGGATTACCGGCGCGCCGGATTACTGGCATGCTGCACGGCCTGAGAGTAGGGGTCGACGTGCTTCTGGGCAGGCGAGTAGGCGGTCCACAGCCGAGTGTGAGCGAGGCCGCTGTTGCGGAGCAGAAACCAGCAGAGCAGCAACAGACAGAGGAAGAGCCGGCACAGCAGAAGCCGGCTTAGGCGTACGGATTTTCCGGGTCAGGCTATCCAGCCACCGCCCACTACTTCGTCTCCATCATAGAAAACTGCAGCCTGACCGGGCGTGACTGCGCGCTGCGGCTCGTCAAAGCGGGCTTCAACTTCATCACTGGCAATCATGCGCAAGATGGCGGGAGCAGGCTCGTGACGATGACGTATCTTGACGCGAACGCGCATTTCGCGATCGAGCCTAGGGATGGAGATCCAATTCAGACCACGCGCACGGACAGCGGCAGATGTGGCTTCAGCCCCTGAGCCGACGGTGACGCGATGGCTCGCGCTGTCGATTTGCAGAACGTAAAGCGGATCGGGTGAAGAGACTCCGAGGCCCTTGCGCTGGCCGATGGTGAAGTTGTGGATGCCTGCGTGGCGGCCGATGACTTCACCTGAGGTACTTACCAGTTCGCCGGCGGTGTCCGGGATGGCCTCG
>JASHUR010000018.1 GCA_030039895.1 Acidobacteriaceae bacterium
AACCTTCGCATCAAGCTGTTCGCTGATGGAGCCGACCTCGCCAGCATCCTTACGCTCTACGCCAATCCGCGCATCAAAGGTTTCACCACCAATCCGACGCTGATGCGCAAGGCCGGCGTGCTGAACTATGAGGCCTTTGCGCGCAATCTGGTTCGGATGGTCCCCGACCGTCCAATTTCCTTTGAGGTCTTTGCCGACGATGAGGACGGCATGGCGGCCCAGGCCCGAGTGATCGCCGCGTGGGGCCGCAACGTCAACGTCAAAATTCCCGTCACCGATCAGAACGGCGTTTTTATGGGCCCGCTCATCCAGCGTCTCTCGCGCGCCGGGATCGCCCTCAACGTCACCGCCATTCTCACCCTCGATCAGGTGGAGCGCGTCGCCCGCGCGCTCCATCCCACGACTCCGGCCATTGTCTCTGTGTTTGCAGGCCGCATTGCAGACACCGGCGTGGACCCCGTTCCGGTAATGAAAGAGGCGCGCCGGATTCTCTATGCGCGCCCTCGTGCTGAGTTGTTGTGGGCCAGCCCCCGTGAGTTGCTGAACATCTTTCAGGCTGAGTCAGCCGGTTGCCACATCATCACCGTTCCGCCGGAAATCCTCAACAAGCTCGACCTGGTCGGCAAAGATCTCGCGGACTATTCGCTGGAAACCGTCGCCATGTTTCACCGCGATGCCCACGCGGCCGCATATCGCATCCCGGCAGCGGGGATAAATCCCTGATGACCTCCGCTTATCAATGCTGCAGTGTGTAAGTACCCTTCGGCGGCTTCGCGGTCACCTGCTTTGGAGTCGGCAGCTGCGCGCTGCTCCATCCGCCGCCCAGCGCCTGAATCAGCTCGATCGCTGCATTCATCTCTTCAACGTGGAGCGCCGCAAGGGTCTGCTGGTCTCCCAGCAGCGTTGTCTGCGCCACCATCACATCAATATAGGGATCGAGCCCTGTCTGGTAGCGCCCCATCTCCAGATTCAGATACTGCTGCGCGGAGTCCACAGCCTCCTGCTGCTTGAGGATCTGCTGGGAAAGAATTCGCGTGGCCGCGAGGTAGTCCTCGACTTGCTGGAAGGCAGTCAGCACCGTCTGCCGGTAGGTCGCCACATCGGCGTTGTAGGTCGCCGAGTACTGCTCAAGCTGTGCGCGATACAGCCAGCCGTTAAACAACGTCTCAGAGATCGACGGCCCAATCGACCAGAAGCGGCTTGGCCAATCAAACCAATGCTTGAAGAGCGATGACTCAAACCCTCCGGCTGCCGACAGCGTAACGGTGGGGAAAAATGCTCCGTAGCCGATGCCGATGGTTGCATTCGCCTCGGCCAGCGTGCGCTCCGCTGCCGCGATGTCCGGCCTGCGCTCGAGCAGCTCCGAGGGCACGCCGGTTGGAATCGGCGGCGCCGTGGTGAGCTCCGGTTCAACGGGGAACGAAAAATCGGTTGCCGGCTTTCCGATCAGCGTTGCAATGGCATGTTCGTATTGTGCGCGGTCCACTCCGGCATTCAGGGCCGCCGACTCGGCGCTATCCAGCGTCGTCTTTGCCTCGATGACCGAAATGTAGTCATCAATACCGGTTTTGTACAACGTCTGCGTAAGCTGCAGCGACCTTTTGTCTGCGTCAACGGTGTCATTGAGGATTTTCTGGAGCGCGTCCTGACCGCGCAGCTCAAAGTAATACTCGGCCAGGCTCGCCTGCTCCGCGAGCTGTTCATTTGCCAGGTCCGCGGCGCTCACCTGCGCGGCGTACTGCTCGGTCCGCACCTCGTTGCGGATCTTCCCAAAGAAATCAGGCTCCCAGGAGACATCGAGCGGCAGGGTATAAATCTGGCTCGTTTGCCCTGTATTGGCTGATGCGGTGTTGCTCAGGTTACCCGAAGACCTGGAACGGGAATAGGACGGGCTGGTTGTCACCGTCGGCCAGTACTGGGCGCGGGCCTCGCGAACCAGCGCCCGTGCCGCCATATAGTTCTGAAAGGCGACCTTGATGTTCTGGTTGTTGACGTTCACCTGCTCTTCGAGCGCGTTCAACTGCGGATCGTGGAAGACTTCCCACCAGTTTCCGCGCAACATCGCGGCGTTCGGAGAAACCACTTTCCAGCCCGGCGCGTTCTGGAAGTTCACCGTGGATTCCTTATAGTTGGGCGCTGTCACTGCCGGCGGGCTTGGCGCGTGATACTTCGGCCCCGGCATGCATCCGGCCAGCGCCAGGCACAGCCCGGCGCATGCCGCCGCAGCAGCCGGTTTCTTGCTCGTACGTTTCATAGCCAACTTCCAGTCAAAACTCATAGAGTGGTCCCGCCCGGTCTTCATAGCGCGGCCTCGCCCAAATCGGGATTGAAGGTATCGTGGTGCTTGCCCAGCACCCGCAGCCGCAGCTGGTCAAGATAGAGATAAACCACAGGCGTCGTGTAGAGAGTGAGCATCTGGCTCATGATGAGACCGCCCACGATGGAAATGCCCAGCGGACGGCGCAGCTCCGATCCCATGCCTGTTCCAAAGGCCAGCGGCAGCGCGCCGAACAGCGCGCTCATTGTGGTCATGAGAATCGGGCGGAAGCGCAGCATGCAGGCCTCAAAGATCGCATCCCGCGTGCTCATGCCCTGTTCGCGCTCAGCCATCAGCGCGAAGTCGATCATCATGATCGCGTTCTTCTTCACGATTCCGATAAGAAGAATGATGCCGATGATGGCGATGACGTTCAGGTCGGTGTGGAATATCTCAATCGCGATCATGGCCCCGATACTGGCCGAGGGGATGGTCGAGAGAATCGTCAGCGGGTGCACCAGGCTCTCATACAGGATGCCCAGGACGATGTATACGGCCAGAATCGCCGTGATGATCAGATACTTCTCCGTTGCCAGCGACTGCTGATACGCTTGCAGCGTTCCGGAGAAGAATCCGTGGACGGTCTCCGGCGTCCCCAGGCTGTCCTGCATCTGCACAATCTCTTTGGTTGCCTGACTCAGTGACACCCCTGGCGCGAGGTTGAACGAAACGGTGACGGAGGGAAACAGGCCCGTGTGGTTGATGTCCAGCGGCGTTGTGGTCTGCGATGCCTGGGTCATGGTCGAGAGCGGAATAGGCCCGTTGCCCGTGTGCAGGTAGATGTTCTTGAGCCCCGCCGGGGACTGCCAGTACTGCGGCGCAACCTCCAGCACCACATAGTATTGGTTAAGCTGGGTATAGATGACCGAAACCTCCGACTGTCCGAATGCCGAATAGAGTGCGGAATCGAGGTCTTGTGCCGTTACCCCAAGCCGCGCGGCGGTGGTCCGGTCGTAGTTTAGGTACTCGCTCAGCCCGCCGTTCTGCTGGTCGGTGTTCACATCCAGCAGCCCGGGCAGCTTCCTCATGTGGGCGAGCAAAATCGGCCCCCAGTGGAAGAGGTCCTGCAGCGTGTCGGCCTGAATGGTGTATTGGTAGAGGGCATTGCTGCTTCTGCCTCCAATACGCAGGTCCTGCGCAGGCTGCAGAAACACGCTCGCCACCGGCAGCCGGTTCAATTGCGGCCTGAGCCGGTTGACGACCGCCATTGCGCTGATCTTCCTCTCATTCAACGGCTTCAGCACAATAAACATGAAGCCGCCGTTACCGGAGCCGACGTATCCGACGACGTTCTCGACGGCGGGATCTTTCTTGACCACTCCGACCAGCTTGCGGATGGAGTTGTTCATCACCGCAAACGACGCGTCCTGCGGGCCCTGGATGCCGCCCACAATACCGCCGGTGTCCTGCTGTGGGAAGAAGCCCTTGGGGATTCTGACAATCAGCACCACGTTCAGCGCGACGATCATGATCAGCGTCACCAGGGTCAGGCCGGGATTATCAAGAACCCATTCCAGGCTGTGCCGGTAACCGTTCAACATTCCGGTAAAGACGCGCTCGCTCAATTGGTACAACCGGCCATGCTTTTCTTCGCGATCGTGCGTCTTCAGCAGATGCGCGCACATCATGGGCGTGGTGGTAATCGAAATCACCATCGACACGAGGATGGCCGTTGACAGCGTGACCGCGAACTCGCGGAACAGCCGGCCCACAATGCCGCCCATGAGCAGGATGGGAATGAAGACCGCCACCAGCGACATGCTGATGGAGAACACCGTAAAGCTGATCTCTTCGGCACCTTTCAGGGCCGCCGCCAGCGGCGTCATGCCCGCTTCCAGATGGCGCGTGATGTTCTCCATCACCACAATCGCGTCGTCGACGACGAAACCGGTTGCGATGGTCAGGGCCATCAGCGAGAGGTTGTCGATGCTGAAGCCCAGCAGATACATCACGGCAAACGTCCCGATGAGTGATACCGGGACGGCAACCGTGGGAATGAGCGTGGAGCGCGGGCTGCGCAGGAACAGAAAGACCACGAAGACGACCAGAACAATCGAGAACGCCAGCGTCCACTCGACGTTATCGACCGAGGCCCTGATCGTTTCGCTGCGGTCGTGGGTAATGCGAAGGTCCATGCCCGCAGGGATTGATGCCTTCAGGAAAGGAATCTGGTCCTTGATGCGCTGGATCGTCTGGATAATGTTTGCGCCCGGCTGCCGGAAGATGATCAGAACAATCGACGGCTTGCCGTTTAGATAGCCCGCATTCCGTACATTCTGTGTGGCGTCGATCACCTGCGCCACATCGCTCAGCCGAACGGCCGCGCCGTTGTGGTAGCCAACGATCAGCGGGGCATATTCGGCGGCGTGCGAGATCTGACCGTTAAGAGTGATGTCCTCGGTCATGCTGTCGTTGGCCAGAAAGCCGCGCGCAAAGTCTGAGTTCTGCCGGCTCAGGACCTCCTCGATGTCCTCCATACTGAGGCCGTAATTGTTCAGCTTGGTCGGGTTCACTTCCACGCGGACGGAGGGCAGCGCGCCGCCGCCCACATACACCTGCCCCACGCCTGCTATTTGCGAAAGCTTCTGCTCGATGATCGTTGAGGCAGTGTCGTACATCGCCGCGCGGCTGTAGGTGTCAGACGTCATGCCCATGATGAGAATGGGCGCGTCCGCCGGATTCACCATGCGGTAGCTGGGGTTTCCCGGAAGGTTGGCCGGCAGATAAGTACGGGCGGCGTTGATTGCGGCCTCGACGTCGCGCGCCGCGCCGTAGATGTTCCGGTTGAGATCGAACTGAAGCGTGACGCTGGTACTGCCAAGCGAACTATTCGAGGTCATCTCGGTGACCCCGGCGATGTGAGCGAACTGCCGTTCCAGCGGCGTTGCAACGGACGACGCCATGATCTCCGCGCTGGCGCCCGGCAGTCCCGCCTGCACTGAGATGGTGGGGAAATCGACCTGCGGCAGCGGCGACACCGGCAGCACCGTGTAGCCGACAGCGCCGGCCAGCGCCACTGCTGCCGTCAGCAGGGTGGTCGCCACCGGTCTCCGGATGAACGGCGCAGAGATATTCATCGCACTTCCTCGCCCGGCTTGGGATGGAAGACCGTGCTCTCAGCGTTTGCACCGGAGATGCGTTGCGCCAGCTTGTCAAAGAAGATGTAGATCACCGGCGTGGTGTAAAGCGTGAGGACCTGGCTCAACAGCAGGCCGCCCACCATGGCAATGCCCAGCGGACGCCGCAGCTCAGAACCAAGGCCTGTTCCCAGGGCCAGCGGAAGTCCGCCGAGCAGGGCCGCCATTGTCGTCATCATGATGGGGCGGAAGCGCAGCAGGCTGGCCTCGTAAATCGCATCGGTCGAGCTCTTGCCGCGTTCTCGCTCTGCCTCCAGCGCGAAGTCCACGATCAAAATGCCGTTCTTCTTTACGATGCCGATGAGAAGAATGATGCCGATAATGGCCACGACATTGAGGTTCTGGTGGAACAGCATGAGCGCCAGCAGCGCACCCACGCCCGCTGAAGGAAGCGTGGAGAGAATGGTGATGGGATGAATGAAGCTCTCATAGAGCACGCCCAGTACGATGTAGACAGTAACCAGCGCAGCCAGAATCAGCAGCGGCTCGTTGGTCAGCGAGTTCTTGAAGGCGGCGGCCGTTCCCTGGAAGGATGCCTGCAGGCTCGCCGGGAAGTGCAGGTTGTCCGCGACCTTATCAATGGCGGTGATGGCGCCGCCCAGCGATGCACCGGGAGCAAGGTTGAACGACACAGTCACCGACGGGAACTGGCCCTGGTGGTTGATGGAGAGCGCTTCATTCGTCGTCGAATAGTGGCTGAAGGCGCTCAGCGGCACCGCGCTCGCCGCCTCCGAGCTTGTGGTTGTGTTGCTCGCGTTTACGTCTGTCAGCGTGCGCGCCGGAGGAGCCAGCGTATTGGGTGCAGGCGTGTACAGGGTTGAGCCGGTTAACGCATTCGACCCGGCAGAAGACGACCCTGACTCGGCAAAGGTTGTCGCAGCGCCCGCTCCGCTGGTGCCGTTTGACGCCCCTGACTGAACGTAAAGGTCGTTCAGATTGTTGGGATTCTTCTGGAACTGGGGCATCGTCTCCAGAATGACGTGGTACTGGTTGAGCTGCGTGTACATGGTGCTGATCTGCCGCTGTCCGTAGGCGTCATACAGCGTGTTGTCCACCGTTGCCGGAGCAATCCCCAGCCGCGATGCGGTCACCCGGTCGATTATCAAGGACACGGCACGCGCACCTGTCTCCTGGTCGGTGGCCACATCGGCCAGCTGGGGCAGCGTCTTCAGCTTGGTTACAAACTTGTTCGTCCACTCGTCGAGTTCGTTCTGGTCGGGATCTTCAAGCGTGTACTGGAACTGTGTCCGGCTCACGCGGTCGTCCACCGTGATGTCCTGCACAGGTTGCATGTAGAGCGTTATCCCGCTCACCTGCTTCAGGCTCTTTTGCAGCCGCAGAATCACATCCGACGCACTGATCTTGCGCACATCCAGCGGCTTGAGGTTGATGGACATGCGCCCGCTGTTCAGGGTTGTATTTGTGCCGTCTGCGCCGATAAAGGAGGACAGGCTCTCGACCGCCGGGTCCTTCAAAATGACCTGGGCCAGCTCCTGCTGCTTCTGCTTCATCGCATCGAAGGAAATCGACTGCGGGGCCTGCGAAATGCCCTGGATTACGCCCGTGTCCTGCACCGGGAAGAAGCCCTTGGGAACAATAATGTACAGCCAGACGGTAAGAACCAGCGTGGCCAGTGCCACCAGCAGCGTGGCGCCCTGGTACTTGAGCACCCACTTCAGCGTCCGCCCGTAGAAGGCGATCATCCGCTCGAACGCCCGCTCAGACGTCTGATAGAACCACCCCTCCTGCGCTTTCGGGTCGTGCCGCAGAATTCGCGAGCACATCATGGGCGTCAGCGTGAGCGAGACCACGGCGGAAATCACAATGGTCACCGCCAGCGTGACTGCGAACTCGCGGAAGAGGCGTCCCACCACATCGCCCATGAAGAGCAGAGGGATGAGCACAGCAATGAGCGAGACGGTAAGCGAGAGAATCGTGAAGCCGATCTGCCCCGCGCCCTTCAACGCTGCCTGAAGCGGCGGGTCGCCCTCTTCGAGATAGCGCGATATGTTCTCGATCATCACGATCGCGTCATCCACCACAAAGCCCGTGGAGATGGTCAGCGCCATCAGCGACAGGTTGTCCAGGCTGTAGCCCAGTAGATACATGGCCGCGAACGTGCCGATGAGCGAAAGCGGGACGGCAACGCTGGGAATGATGGTCGCGTAGAGACTCCTGAGGAAGAGGAAGATGACCATGACGACGAGCGCCACGGTCAGCATCAGCTCGAACTCAACGTCGTTC
>JASHUR010000189.1 GCA_030039895.1 Acidobacteriaceae bacterium
CGCACGCGCCAGCGTGGTGGCCAGTGGAACAGCCACAGTTGAAGCCGGGCTGATCGGCAATCCCTTCGTGGTGGTCTATCGCGTCTCGCCCCTCAGCTACGCCGTAGCCCGGCGAGTGGTCGATGTGCCCCATGTTGCTATGGTCAATTTAATCGCGAACAAACGCGTGGTCCCTGAGCTTATTCAGAGTGACTTTAACGCGGCAAACCTCGTCCTACACTTGCAGCGGCTGTTGAACGACGAAGCAGGCCGTGCAGAGATGCAGGCCAATCTTCGCAGGATATCCGATATGCTCAAGGCCAGCGGCAGTATCGACGACCCATCCGGCCAAACGACCCCGGCTGAGACGGCCATTGGCCGTGCTGCCGCGGTCGCGGCCCGGATGCTGCACAAGCCCGCTCCGTTGCAGCACCAGAAAGACCAGCACGAACCAGATAGACTGACATGACCAGAATCCGCTCCAATATCCGTCACCTTGTCCGCATCAGCTCCATTTTTGTCGCTCTCATTGCCGCGGCCACCTTCGCCGCGCACGCGCAGGAGAAGTCGCCAATCAATGTCATGGGCTACAAGATCGACGCGATCATCAACCCCGCGGACCATACACTGACCGCGGTCACCAGCGTCACGTTTAAGGCGCTGGAACCGGCCCCCGTGGTGCAGTTCGGACTGCATGGCGCGCTCAAGGTCGATAAAGTCACGGACGAAAGCGGAAATGCACTGAACGGCCAGCGCGGGCCGAACGCGACCATTCTCGTCACTCCATCGGCCCCCCTCACCGTGGGCCAAAGCTATACCTGGACCTTTAACTACGACGGCGACCTGGAAGGTGAAGGCGGTCCCGTACCCGGACTCAAACTGGCCTATGTCGGCGACCCGATCAGCTATCTGCTCTACGCCGGCGCATGGTTCCCCATGGTTGGCTATCAGACCGACCGCTTTACCGCGGACATTCATGTCCATGTTCCGGCTGGATACAAGGTCGTCGGCAGCGGCGAAGTTACGCCCTCAGCCGGCACGCCGCTGGGAGCCGCCACGCCTGCCGAGGCAAGAGCCGCCCGAGCGAAGAAAGCTTCCGAAGCCAACTCCGCGACTCAAACGAGCGCGCCTGCGGGAGACGTTGAGTACGACTTCAAATGGGACAAGCCCGGCTTCCCCGGAACAATCATTGCCGGCAAGTTCATGGAGACCTCGCCCGCGCCCAATATCCACCTCTTCACCACTGAGCAGTACAAGGCCAATGCCGAGGACTACGCCCAGTCCGCGCTGCGCATCTTTGCCTACTACACCTCAACCTTCGGCCTGCCGGAGTCTTACCACATTAACGTTGTGCAGTTGCCGGACGATACGGTGCCTGCCTATTGGGCGCCGGAGGTAGCCGCCGTAGCCGGAAATCGCATTCCGGGCAGCACCTCCTTCCGCCTGCTCTCAAACACCATCGCCCACCAGTGGTGGGGCAGCGAGATCAGCCCGGCCACGAACAACGACGCGTGGATCACCAACGGCATGTCCCGCTATGCCGAGCTGATGTACCTGCGGGACTCCGCGGGCGAAGGCGCAATGCAGGCCGCCCTGCTCGATGTCTCTGCCGGAGCGCTGGCCTATGACACGATTCCGCTCACCAGCGCCGGACGGCTGAATGTCTGGACGCCCGAGTTCCAGTCCATGACTCTGGAAAAGGGCGCGCTGGTCTTCCACATGCTGCTGTGGGAGGTAGGCCGGGACAGCTTCCTCAAGATCCTTCGCGCTGCGCTCTCGCAATACAGCGACAAACCCATTACTACGGCTGATTTTGAGAAGGTCGCCGAAGCGCAGTCGCAGCAGGAGCTCACACCGTTCTTCTCGCAATGGCTCGACGGCACCGGCGCGCCCGATTTCCACGATAAGTGGGCCGTCTACCGACTCGGCAATAACAAGGGCTTCCGCACCATAGGCGAAATCCAGCAAAGCCTCGACCTGTTCAACATGCCGGTCCAGTTGCAGATTCAGACTGACGGCAAAACTGCGAACCGCCGCATCTCCGTTGTGGGCACCGACTCGCAATATGTGGTGGACACCTTTGGGCGCCCGCGCCGGATCATCATCGACCCCGACGATTGGATCCTGAAAAACTCGCCCGACATGCAGGTGCGCGTCGACATCCTCAAGGGCCAGCAACTGGTTGCGCAGGGAGACCTGCCCGGTGCGCTCGCCGAGTATCAGAAGGCGCTCCAAGTCAATCCCCAAAGCTCGCTCGCCAGCTACCGCATCGCTGAGGTCTTCTTTACACAGTGCAATATGCAGGCGGCCGTCGACGCCTACCGCGACTCCCTCAACGGCGATGACGACCCCAAATGGACCGAGGTATGGAGCTACATTCAGATCGGCAAAATCTTCGACATGACCGGACAGCGGCAACGTGCCGTCGAGCAGTACCGGCAGGCGGTCCAGACGAATGACAATACGTCAGGCGCGCTGAATGCGGCCCGGCACTATATCCAGGTGCCCTACAAACAAGGGTGTTCGGAATAGGTTGGCGCTAGCTCGCTGCCCGGCGCGATGTCTGCACCAGCAGGTTCTTGACGGAATCAACCGCGAAGCCCAGTAGCAGAACAACGATGGCAGCCGGAACGAAGTTGAGCTTGTCGATCTGCTGCAGCGCGCCAGACAGCAATGCGGCCAGCGCCACGCCAAAGGCGATAAGGAAGCGCACCGCCTCGGCAAAGGCGCGCGTGTAGGTCGGCCGCTCCCGGCGCAACACTTCAATCGTTGCCGAGAGCGAGTTGCGCAACACTCGCGCACCCTCTTTACCGTTGGTTTTGGCGGCGGATTCCGCGGCCTTGTGGCTCTCAAGACGCACAGAGACCGTAATGTCGCGCCCCTCGCCGCGCTGGAATTCATTGCCCTGGAAGAAATGGCATATCTTCCACTCCTGATCCAGCATTTCGTTCGGGAACTCCCATTTGCAGCTGAGCCGCCGCAGCGCAGCTGCGTCATTAAAGCGCGGGTCCTTGAAGCGAATCGAGAAAAGAATGGGTACATAAGCCCGCACGCTCCGCGGATCGTATACGATCTTCGCCTGCCCCGCGGTGTCGATCTCTTCAAGCACGTCCTGCTCGTAGATGTTCTCGCGCATCTCCTGCACCAGCGCGCGCAGCTCATGCAGCGCGGGCCAGGAGAGCGTCCCCAACAGCTCGATGAGCTCCTTCTGCCGCGCCACCAGCCGCTCGCGTGCGCTCTTTCCCTCACCCGTCTCGTCGTTACGGCCGGATGCAGTACCCGCGCGCAGAATCGCGTAGTCAAATGCCATCTGGATGGCAGAGGTGCCGAAGTCGACGGCGAACATAATCTGCTTCGGGATGTTGCGGAAGTCATCGAAGGGCTGGTTCAACAGCTCAAACAGGCCGGGCAGAGCCGCCTTCAGGTCGTTGTAATAGGAGTGGGGCAGAAATTTTTGACGCACCTTAAGATCACGGAAGTTGGTCGAGATCATCCGCGCCAGCGCGTCCGTGTCATCCAGCGTCAAGAAGGCCCTTTCCTCGCTGTCCAGAATTCTGCCGGCCGCAGTCACCTCTTCGTCCGTCAGGGTAAACGAACTGAGGTGTCCCGCTGCTGTCTGCAGCTTGGCGAAAATATCATCCGTAACCGAAGGCGGCGCGGTCGCCGATACATCATCCAGCTTGCGACGCATTTCGTCGAGCCGCTCCACAACCTTCAGCCGCCTGACCAGCCTGTCAATCGATGTCGACACCGATTCCAGCGTCTCCGTCGCCGAGGGTGCGAACGCCCAGCAGCGGGCGAGCAGCAGTGACGCCCTCTTGCGCTCCATCCGCACCAGGGTCCGCAGATAAGCATCCACCCGGGGGCTCAGGTTGTGTATCCGCTCCCCAAGTTCGTTCAGCTCGCGGCGCAGATGCGTCTTCCGCAGGATGTTCGGCAGCACGGAATTTCCAATCAGGGAAATCAGTCCGCCCGCCAGCAGCATACATATCACAAACAAATGCGACCAGAAGCTGGTCCATCCGGCGTTCAGCCTTTGCATCAGCAGGCTTACCTGCAAAGTGCGCTGCGGCAGCACTTCGCGCGGGACCTCAGGCGGCCCGTGCAGTGCGAGCAAAAGCTGGCCGGTCTTGTCAGAAGGATGCACATAGTCGGTCCATGAATAGAGATCCGTCGTCGGCAGCAATTCGATACGTGCCGTTCCATACGGCGCCACCTGCACCTCGCCGCTCTGCAGCCCCCGGCCATCGATCTGGAAGCTCCAGTCCAGTGGATAGGCGATCGCATCATTGTTCTTCACGGTAATTTCTGCATTCGCGCCGTTCACCAGCGTCAGCCGGGCGCCAGGTCCGCCCGTTCCGCTCACTGAAAGATCCATCGGAGCGTCAGCTTCGACGGTCTGCAACTGGCCCAGTTGATTCGTTCCACTAAATACCGGAGCGCTGGCCATCGCTGCTCCGGTCAGATGGCTCACACTCGCCTCGAGCTCAACCTCAGCCCCCGGCGCAACAGATCCGGGCGCCGAACCGCCATTCGCGGAAGCAAAGGTGATCGTCGCGCCAGGCAGCGCTGCCTGCGAGGTATCGTCAACAAAATCTCCGGCACGCAGTGAGAGCGGCGCTGCGGCGGTACCCAGATTAAACACCTTCACGGCCACCGAGCCCGAGCCGTTGTGCAGCACAACCGGATCGGGCGCCGACAACCTGAGCTGGGCAGCAGCCGTCATCGCCCCGAAGATCAGGGCGTACACCACTGCTTGAAGCGCCAACTTTCCCCGCAAGACTTCCCTCCTCGGAACTTCCGATGATTCTACTGAATTGACGCGCAGGGTACTGCAAACATACTTAGCACGTAACTCGTGCGAACGAAACCGCAAACCGCTCGGGACGCAAACTTTATAATCAGACCCATGCTCACGATTGTCGCCCTTGTCGAACTCGTGCTGTGCTGGATTGCCTGGTCGCTGTCATTTGCAGTCGTAGCCAAAAGGGCCAAAGGGCAAAAGAAAGTGGTCCGCGCAGTCTCGTCGCGGTGGGGCATTCTTCTGGTGATGCTGGGTTTCGCACTGACATTTTCCTACGTCCGACCTGCAGGCTTTCACAAGTCTCCTCTTTCGTTGGCGCTTTCAATGATTCTTGGCCCAGTCTCCGTCGCGCTTGCCTGGGCTGCCACTCGCCATCTCGGCAAGCAATGGCGCTATGAGGCGGCATTGAGCGAGGACCACGAACTCATCCAGACAGGACCCTACGCCTGGCTCCGCCACCCAATCTACGCCTCGATGCTCGGCATGCTTCTGGCTACGGGGTTCTGTTGGACGTGGTGGCCGATGTTTCTGGCCGCGATCGTTGTTTTTATCGCCGGCACTGAGGTTCGCGTCCGCGCCGAAGATCGCTTGCTCAGTGAGCGTTTCGGCAGCCGGTTTGCCGATTACCGAGCCCGGGTCAAGGCCTATATCCCGCTGATCCGCTGACCATACCGGAACCCGGCTGCTAGTCTTTTCCCATGTCCCAGGTCATGTCCCGGTCGATGAAGGCACATCTGCTCCTGCTCGCAGTGGTTTTCGTCTGGGGCTCGACCTTCGTTCTTGTCAAGGATGCGCTGGCGGATATTTCCCCGTTGCTGTTCAATTTTCTGCGCATGGCGCTTGCGTCGCTGTGCCTGCTGCTGATCTATCGCCGCCACATCGGCCACATTGACAGGCGCGCAGTGCTGTATGGCGCAATCACAGGACTTGCGCTTACCACTGGTTATCAATTCCAGACCGTCGGACTGCGTCTTACCACCCCCTCAAAGTCGGCTTTCATTACCGGCATGAGTGTGATCTTTGTACCGCTTCTGGTCGCCGTTCCCCGGCTGCGCCCCGCCGGCACGCACGCCCCACGCTGGAACGCCTTTGTAGGCGCGCTGCTGGCCTTTGCCGGGATCATTTTCATTACCGCTCCGCCTCACGGAGGCTACAACTTCCATTCCATCAACATGGGAGACGTCCTCACTCTGGTCTGCGCCATTGCCTTTGCGTTCCACGTGGTGGCGCTCGCGCATTTTTCTCCGCGCATGCGCTTCGAGCAGCTCGCGCTGCTGCAGGTGAGCTTTGCCGCTCTCTTCATGGCCATCAGCCTGCCTGTGTTTGAGCATCCCTACGTTCGCTGGGGCCCGCGCGTGCTGATTGCACTGGCCGTTGCGGCCGTATTGGCAACTGCTCTCGCATTCACTGTTCAAAGCTGGGCGCAGCAGATCATTCCCGCCACGCACACTGCAGTGCTGCTTACAATGGAGCCGGTCTTTGCCTGGATCACGTCCCTGCTCGTTCTCGGCCAGGGACTCGGCCTGAGGTCAGGCACCGGCGCGCTGCTGATCCTGGCCGGCATCGCATTGACTGAACTGGCGCCTTCGCGCATTCAACCTACCGCGCATGAGGGCGCCCGCATCTCCTGACCTGCGTTGAACCTGCACTAAACTGCAAGCATTGTGACAGATTCACGTCAGATTGCGTCTAAACCCCAAGAGGCATCACAGACTGTACATTTTGCGCTCGATCTACATCTATACTGGTAGGTGCAGGCCGCGCCGTAGACGGCCCATCGACCGTTGCCACTTGAAGACACGAGGTTAGACCAGAATGAAATCTTTCTTTAGACGGCTCCGTTACAACCGTCTCGCTTCTACTTTTACGATTCTCGCAACCCTTTCCGTAGGGATCCTCATCGGCTCGGTCGTCGCACACGGCGTGCACGGACAGGAAGCGAAGTCTACGTCGAAGATCGACACCTCTGATGCTGTTCCTCTTAAGATTCCTGCGCCCAAGGACCTCTCGACTGACTTTACCCGCATCGCCAAGGAAGTCGGCCCCGCGGTTGTCAACATCAGCACGGTCCAGCTGCCCAAAAACCCCACCCACAGTTTCAACTCCGGCCCCTTCGGCCAGCAGGGCCCCGACAACGGCGAGGACAACGGCCCGAACAATTTCCAGGACTTCTTCAGACATTTCTTCGGCACGCCCCAGTTCGGCGGGCAGGATGATACCAGCCAGGAGCGCGAGTCGCTCGGTTCCGGCTTTATCGTCGATCCTCGCGGCTATATTCTCACCAACTACCACGTGATCGAAAAGGCCGATAAGATCTGGGTCCGCCTCTCCACCGATCCCGATAACGGATTCATGCAGGGACGCCCCGCCACGGTGGTCGGCTACGACAAGGCGACCGACATCGCGGTATTGAAGATCAAGACCGACAAACCGCTCCCTACTGTGGAGATGGGCAACTCTGATGGCGCGCAGGTCGGTGACTGGGTCATCGCCATCGGCAGCCCCTACACGCTTTCACAGACAGTCACCGCCGGAATTATCTCAGCCAAGAATCGCACCAACCCGGGCATTGCCGGCCAGTACCAGCACTTCATCCAGACCGATGCTGCCATTAACCCCGGCAACTCAGGCGGCCCGCTGGTCAACATGGCCGGCCAGGTCATCGGCATGAATACAGCGATCTATACCGAGTCCGGAAGTTTTGCCGGCATCGGCTTCGCCATGCCGTCCAACACCATCGTTGATGTCTACAACGACCTTATCGGCCCCGAGCACAAGGTTGTGCGCGGCAGCATCGGCATCACCTTCCAGGAGAACCTGCCTTCAGCTGTGGCCCACGTCTATGGCTTCACCAACGGCGTGCTGGTCAGCAGCGTGCAGCCTGGCTTCGCTGCGGACAAGGCCGGCATTAAGGCTGGAGACATCATCGTCAGCGTTGACGGCAAGCCAATCAAGGACGGCAACGACCTCGTAAATAACATCTCCGCGCGCAAGCCGGGGTCAACCATTCAGCTCGGATACATACGCAATGGCCAGCATCAAACGGCGACCGTCACCATCGGTGACCGCTCGAAGATGCTGGAGGCCCTCAACAATGGCCAGGGCGGCGGCAATGGCCCCAGCGAAGGTGGCGGCACGGAGAATGCGCAGGCCAAGCTGGGCATCTCCGTCAGCGACCTGCCACAGGGCGCGCCCGCCGGAATGCACGGCGTCCTGATCCAGCACGTCAAGCCCGGGTCGTTCGCGGATGAGATCGGACTGTCGGAAGGATGGGTGATTGTCGCCATCAACCGGCATATCGTGAATAATGTCAATGACTTCCGGGCCGTTGTGGCTGGCCTGAAGTCAGGCGATGACGTCGCCTTCCAGCTGGTCGATCCGCAGGATCCGACAGGGGGAAGCAGGTACGTCGGCGGAACGCTGCCTTAAAGCGGCACGGTAATCCAAACTGATACCGGCTCCCTCAAAAATGAGGGGAGCCGGTATTTTTTTGTTGCATGTTTCCCGTAATCCCTTTAGGCTCAATGCCATTATCGGTCAGGTATGATGAAGTAATAGATTAAGCCGATATCCCCCATTTGAGGTATTTTGCATGCTTTCTATTCGAGCTTGCCAATCTTTTCTGTTGATCGTCGCTCTCGCGACTTCTCCGGCGCTCGCCGTACGCTCCCATCGCGCCGCGACTTCCAGCCATCACCACCGATTTCTTCACCACCGCGCCCACCTGAGGCATGTCAGGCACCACATTGTTCGCGGTCAGCGCGGCATTTCTTCTGATCGTGCCCGTGAGATTCAGGAAGCCCTCATCAAGCAGAATTATCTTACCGGCGCTCCCAGCGGAGAGTGGGACGCAGCCACGCAGGCAGCCATGCAGAAGTATCAGGCCGACCACGGCTGGCAGACCAAACTTACGCCTGACTCCCGCGCCCTCATCAGCCTGGGCCTCGGCCCGAACGTCAGTGCCGATGGAACACTGTTGAATGCCGAAACAGAAACGGCAATCACCCCCGCCAATACCACCCCTCCGGCAGACACTCTGGCTTCCACTCACATCATCCAGAACTGAACGGCAAGACTGCTCTCGCGATATTCGATAGACAAGAAGGCCGTGCTTTGCGCGCGGCCTTTCTGCTTTCGCAGCCGCGGCCAAACTCTGTCATTTCTCGTCTAATGAGTGCGCACCGCGCGATTAAATTCTATGAAGACCTCTCGCCGTACCCTCCTACGATCGCCCTTCGCGCCCGGGTTTCTGGCCGCGCTTGCCCTGCTGCTTTCCTCGCCACTCTTTGCCCAGGCACAGACTCAGAGTAAGCCGCTGGCTCAAGCCTCCACCCAATCCGAGTCAGAGAAAACACCAGCGCAGGTCCTTCTTGCCGTCACCGTCCGCGAAAAGAAACACGACGATCTCGTACCCAACCTTACGCAAAGCAACTTCACTCTCTCCGTCGACCAAAAGCCGCAGGCCATCCAGACCTTCGAGCCAGCCAGTAGCCTGCCGCTCACTTTCGGCCTGCTCGTTGACACGAGTTCCGGCCAGCGCGGCGCCCTCTCCGACGAGAGTGCGGCCAGCGGGCGGTTTTTCGACCAGATGCTGGGTGCTCCTCACCAGCGCGCATTTCTTATTCAGTTCGCGCATGAAGTTGACCTGCTCGCCGACGTCTCCCCGAACAAAGACGCCCTGCACTCGGCGCTCGGCCAACTGGGCCAGCAGCAATCTCAGGACACAACATCCGACCAGGCCGATTCCGGCGAGCGCCATCTAAACTCCGGCGGCGGAGATACGCTCTACGACGCCATCTACCTCGCGTCCGGCCAGGTGATGAAGCCTCTGCCCGACCGTAAAGTGCTCATCATTGTCACTGGCGGCATTGACAGCGGCAGCAAGGAGACGCTCTTCTCCTCCATTGAGGCTGCACAGCGGGCGAACACCACTGTCTACGCACTCTACGTCAAGGGCGAGGAGTCGCGCGGCAATAACAACAACGGCTACCCCGGCCGGCACCGTGGCGGCGTCGGTTTTCCCGGAGGCGGCTATCCAGGTGGTGGTTATCCCGGCGGTGGCGGAGGCGGATGGCCTGGCGGCGGCGGCAATCGCCAGCCCGCCGGACGCCCCACCGAAGGCTCGAAGACCGACGGCAGAAAGATACTCGAACAGATATGCAGCGAAACCGGCGGACGGATGTTCGAAATAAGTCACAAGATGTCCTTCGATCAGGGCTTCGCCGCGATTGCCTCTGAATTGCGATCGCAGTACATCATCGGCTTTACACCTCCAAAAAGTGACAGCTACTCCGGCTACCATCGCGTAGTCCTGACCGTTAACAAAAAAGACACCATCGTGCAGACGCGGCAGGGCTATTACTCTGGAGATGAATAGCGAAGGGATGCTTCCGTCATAGGCCGCGGTGACAGTCCTGCGGCAAAATGTCGCACTCACCGCCTGCAGCGGTCATCTTCTCATCTGGCATAATTGCTGCATGCGGCGCCTCCTGGCTATCACGTTGATATTTCTCTTCGTGGAGCCATTTGTCGTACCGCTTTTCGGTGAGAGGGCGGTAGAAGCCACTCTACCCGCCTGCTGCCGCAGAAACGGCAAGCACCACTGCATGATGTTCATGACCTGGTCACGCGAGCGGAAGGTCACAGCGGTCGGAGAAAAGTGCCCTTACGACGTCGCTCCCCCTGCGGTCATGGTTTTGCCGCACTTCACACCTTCCGTGCCCGCGTCCATCTTCGCAGGCATCCACCGTCATCCTTCCGTCGTAGCGCAGACTGAAGCCCAGTGGCGCATCTCCTTTGACCGCACCCGCCAGAAGCGCGGCCCTCCGGCACAAGTCGCGTAAAGAGAACCATGATTGAGCGCAACGAACCCGTGTCATTGAACGCGGGCGATGTGTTCTGTCTTCGTAGCTCCTTTTGATACGAATGCGCCGCGAGGAGGCCCTGCATTGAAATCAAGATTCACAGTCTTGCAATACGTGTTTTTTGCCGCTGTTTGCCTGTTATTTTCGCCGCTCGTTTACGCGACGATCTTCGGATCCGTTCGCGGCATCGTTCATGACCCTCAACACCGGCCTATCCAGGGTGCTCACATCACGCTCAAGGCTCAAAACTCGGCCTGGACTCAATCTCTGGAATCCAATGACAACGGAGAATTTGTATTCACTTCGGTACCCATCGGCAGTTACACGGTCACTGTAACGTCAAAGGGCTTTCAACAATTTCGTCAGGATGTAGTCGTCGAGTCTGACACCAGTCCTGTGCTTCATTTCCAATTGTCCATCGAAGGCGCGAAAGAAAACGTCGTCGTGCAGGAAATCGTAGGGGAGGCGACGACAGACAGTGTTACCCCAACGACCCTGGTGAGCCGCGCCGACATTCAGCATACGCCCGGGGCCGATCTCACCAACAGCCTGGCCATGATCACCGATTATGTCCCTGCGTCGTATGTAACGCACGACATGCTGCACATGATGGGAGGCCATCAGGTCAACTGGCTGATCGATGGCGTTCCTATTCCCAACACCAACATAGCCACCAATTTGGGCCCGCAGATTCTGCCGCGAGACATCGACTATCTCGAGGTGTACAGCGGCAGCTACGACGCCGATTATGGAGACCGTACCTACGGAGTCTTCAACGTAGTGCCGCGGAATGGGTTTGAGAGTGACCATGACTGTGATCTTGTTCTCACCGCGGGAAATTTTTACCAAACCGACGATCAAATTGGTTGCGGAGCGCACACCGAGCGCTTCGCCTACTATGCCAGCCTGAACGGGAACCGCAGCAATTACGGACTCCAGACCCCTGTTCCCCAGACAGTCAACGATGCGGTGAACGGCTTCGGCGGATTCGCCACGTTCATCTTCAATCCCGACCCCAAAAACCAATACCGCATGGTAACTTCGCTTCGTCGGGACTATTACCAGATCCCCATAGACCCCGACCCTAATTCACTTGGGAACCAGATATATCCATCGAGTGGCTTGCACGACGCCGAAAGTGAGCCCGATGGCTATGCCATTCTCTCGTGGGTGCACACGTTCAACCCCAATGCGCTTCTTACGGTTTCTCCGTTCTATCACTACAACGGGGCAGACTATAAGGGTGGCGCGAACGATTATCCTGTCATCTCAACAGTGAATCAGGACGCCAACTACGTGGGTATGCAGGCGGCGCTGAACTACATCTTCCGTAAGAACGATCTTCAAGCCGGCGTCTACGGGTTTTTTCAACACCAATACAACTACTTCGATAACTATTTCACCGACGGTACCCCAAACGTTCCCTCCTCCTCCATAGGGGTAAATGGTGGAGTGGCCGCTGAATTTATCAACGACAAATTCAAGGTCACCCCATGGTTTACGTTGCTTACCGGACTTCGCCTCACACAGTTCAACGCAAGCATCTCGGAAAACGCAACCGATCCACGCCTTGGTGGCGCATTGAGGATTCCACGCCTGAACTGGGTTTTACAGGGCTTCTATGGATACTACTATCAGGCTCCCCCACTGGTTACTGCAACCGGGCCTCTGCTCGATCTCGCAAATGGCCAGAACTTTACCTTTGCTCCTCTCCATGGTGAGCGGGATATCCAATGGCAATATGGCCTCACAATTCCATACCGCAACTGGACCTTGTCCGCTTATAACTATGAAACCAGAGCGGAGAACTGGCTGGACCACAACAATATCGGCGAATCGAACATCTTCTGGCCGATCACCTGGTCTTCGGCGCTCATTCAGGGTTGGTCCCTCACCTTGCACTCTCCCGACGTCTTTCACCGCGGACAGTTTCACCTTGCCTATGCGAACCAGATCGCGCAGGCGACCTCGCCAATCACTGGAGGCTTGATCTGCCCACTCCCGATCACCTCGGCATGTCCTCTCGATATTCCGCCGGGTCTCTCGCCGGTGGACCACGACCAGAGAAACACTTTAAACCTGGGCTTCAACGGCAATCTGCCCTGGAAGGCCTATGCCTCCACCAATGTCTACTATGGCTCAGGCTTTACCAATGGTTTGTACGGAACGCCCCAGGCGCAATATCCTGGCCCATATCTTCCAAGCCATACCACGTTCGATTTATCCATCGGCAAGACCTTTGCCGAAAAATACACGATTTCCGCAACCTCAGTGAACGTGGCAAACCGCCGCGTGCAGCTGGATAACAGTTTGACGTTTGGTGGATTCCACTGGAACGATCCACGGCAGATTTACGGTGAAGTGCGCTACCACTTCCACTTCTGAGTGGTGCTTTGTGCGCCGCGTCTCACCGGCGCGGCGCAAACCCCAACGGCTCTCCGAGAAACAGATACGCCAGCATAATCCCGGAGAGCCCGATGCCCGTGTACACCGAGCCGATAAACAGCAGCCGCCGCATGGGGAGCGCGGCTCGGTGTTCCGCCACTTCCCCCACAAACGCGCAAACCCCTACCAGCACA
This sequence comes from Acidobacteriaceae bacterium, assembly GCA_030039895.1. Lineage (GTDB taxonomy): Bacteria > Acidobacteriota > Terriglobia > Terriglobales > Acidobacteriaceae > Silvibacterium. The sequence continues at coordinate 13,227 of JASHUR010000189.1, forward strand.
CCCAGCAGAATTGCACCAGCCCATCGCCGCCACAGATCCGCGTTCCGCAAACGCGTGGGCTGTTCCACGTTTCGCGCTTTGCGCGATCCATCCGGCGCCAGCGCCAACAGGAACAGCCGCATGGAAGCAAAAAGAACTGCTGCTCCCAAGATGATCGCAAAGAGATGCGCAGCCACGTCTCCGAGCATGCCTTTAGGAAACAACGCAAGCAGCAGCATGCCGCCCAGCGTTACCAGCCACGCCCGCAGCAGATTTCCGCGCCGCGTCTTCACGTCGGGCGGCATCGAGGTAAGCAGGGTCTGCAACACGGCCAGCGCCATGAGTGTCGTAAACGCCGCCAACGCAGCAAGCACATAGCCCCAGTAAGTAGGAAACCATCGCGGCGGATTTCGCGCCGTGGCTGTAGCATCCGCAGCAACCGTGATGAGCACCGCGAGCGCCACCGCGATCTGCGAACGGACCAGGTACAAATACTGTTGCTGGTCCGGGCCGCTCCGGTATGGATAAAACGCGCGCAGCAGTGAAACAAACGCCAGCAGCGCGCCTACCACACAGGCGAACGAGCCCACCGCATCGTAGGGGTCATCGGCAAATGGAATCATGTTGCGCAAATAGGAATTGTGCTTAACAAACATGTAAGCCCAGTAGAAGAACGCAGCAAGACAACCTACGATGACGGCGTTCCGCCTGGCGCTTCTCGGCATGATTTAAAGTACCACTCTGCTCTCATTTCGGTTTTTTTCGGCTTTCTCCGTTTTTTTTGGGCTTACGCTCAGTTTTCTCTTGACAAAAAAGACACCCCCGTTGCAACCTCACAAATAGCGGAAGACCAAAAGCATATGTGCTTATTGCCTCTCTTTCGCTGGAGGGCCCTGCTCTGGCACTCCGTAGTGAAAATATGGCAACTACCCTGGCAACCGTCGAGACACGTGAAGTCCTTCGGTGTGAGCATTGCAGCCTGGTGCAATTCCGCACATCGAACTCGCTCTGCCGTCGCTGTCACAAACCCTTGGAAATTGAAGAGCCCGAGCCGCTGCAGCCGCAGCTTGTTCCGGCAGCTCAGGAGACCGATGCCGACGGCATCGATGTCGCCCGCGCCGTCCGCGAGATTCGCGCCTCGCGCAACCTCAGCCAGCGCCAGCTTGCAGCCCGCATGAACGTTCCCCGCACCTATATCTCGAAGATCGAGAATGGCAAGGCGATGCCCACACTCAGCTCGCTCGAACGGCTTGCCAACGCGCTCGAAGTCGACATCTGCATGCTTCTCCGCGATGCTAAGAGTCGCAGGCATGCTGAGGTCCACGCCATTATGGCTGATCCCTTCCTGGCCGAGATCGCCTCGCTGGTTTCCCGTCTTGACGGTTTTCAGCGCGCGATGTTCGTCAACCAGGTGCGGGAGATGGCGTCTGGCCGCATGAAGCGCACTGCGTAAATTTAACTCTCGTGGCCATCCTGTAAACTCAAACCAGCGGCCGGTTCAAGAGCCGGACGCGGTTACAGGATGGTGCATGCTCCAATTTGGCCCCGACAGGGACTCTCCTGCCAATCTCTACAAGCTAATGATCGGCATGGTCGTCCCGCGACCCATTGCCTTCGTCTCCAGCCTTGACGCGCAGGGGGTCCGCAACCTGGCTCCGTTCAGCTATTTCATGGCTTGCTCGGCCGATCCGCCCGTGGTCTGCTTTGTTGCCTCGCATCGTTCTGGCCCGCGCCCGGCAAAGGACACGCTGACGAATATCCTCGCCACCAAAGAGTTTGTGGTGAACATCGTCTCAGATGAGTTTGCGGACAAAATGAACCTTACAGCGGCCGACGTGGCTCCGGAGGTCGACGAGTTCGAGCTGGCTGGGCTTACTCCGCTGACCAGTGAGCTGGTCAAACCGCCGCGTGTGGCCGAGAGCCACGCCCACATGGAATGCCGCCTGCGCCAGACGCTGCCCATCAGCAACGCGGCGGGTGCAACCAACACCATTATTTTTGGAGATGTCCTGCGCTTCCACGTAGATGACGCAATTGTGAACGACTACAAGATTGACCCTGCAAAACTGCGTGCCGTGGGACGCATGGTGGACCCACTTATGTCCACACTCATGATTTGTTTGAGATGGCCCGCCCGAAGTAGCTCGCTTATTTATCTTTTCGATTCCATCATTGCGACTGCTTGACCTTACGTGCTAGGGTCAAAGATGAATCCAAGTCATGTCGTCTTCCATAAACCCTAGCCGCGTGCATGAACTCCCCTCAGAGGAGCTGGCGATTTACCGCCGCCTCGATCCTGCACGCCTTCCCAAGCATGTCGCTATTATTATGGATGGGAATGGGCGCTGGGCCGGCAAACGCAGCTTAAAGCGGTTCTTCGGCCACAAGCAGGGGGCTGAATCCGTCCAGTACGTTGTTGAGACCGCCTCGCGCATCGGTCTGCCCTGGCTTACCCTCTACGCCTTCTCCCTGGAGAACAACCTGAAGCGGCCGAAGTCCGAAGTCAGTTTTCTCATGGGCCTGCTCCGCACCTACCTCACCAACAACGTGCAGCGCATGAACGACAACAACGTTCGCATCCAGTACATTGGCCGCACTCATGAGCTCGAAGAAGACGTGCGCGAGCGCATGGACTGGGCCGCCAATGCCACACGGCATAACACCGGCACCGTCCTCACCCTCGCGCTCAACTACAGTGCGCGGTCGGAGCTGCTGGATGCCTTCAAGACCCTGCACACCGAGATTGAGCGCAAGGAGCTGCGCGCCGAGGACCTGACCGAACAGGACATTCAGCGTCATCTATACACCGCTCATATGCCCGACCCTGATCTGCTCATCCGTACTTCGGGCGAGATGCGCATCTCCAATTTTCTGCTCTGGCAGATTGCCTACTCCGAGATTTACGTCACGGACCGGCTTTGGCCTGATTTCCGCGGCATCCATATGTTGGAGGCCATCGAGGATTATCAAGGCCGCGAGCGTCGCTATGGCGGACTGAATGACGGGACGGAGTCCGACGACATCGCCTCGCTGCCCGCCAACGCCGCGTCCACACTGGTTCCCCGTTAAAACTCTTCCCAATCAGGTCTGCCTCAGGCCTATCATCGCTGGCAATAAATCCCCATTGGCATGGCTCAATGATTAGCTTCTATTGAATTTCCACTTTTGATGCTTTGTTTTAAAGGTGACGTTCGTTTTTAATAGACATGCCGGGAATGCATTGTTACCATAGTCACGATTCCCCCGAGTGCCCCCTCTCGCCCTGTTGCTGCTTTGTCTCTACATTTGATCTGCGTGAGTGCCGATAAGGCTGAAATGATTGATACAACTGGATTGCCGCCCAGTATCTCATCGGATGACAGAGATTTGTATTCGCCTGCGTGTCTGCTCCGGTTCCGCATTTTCAGCCAGATGTCTGTACAACTTCCCCACCGTTCGCGCTCATCACACCAAAGCCAACAAGCGGCCTGGTACGGGAGGCTCGCGTGAGACGTCAAAATCCGCCACAAGCATGCATCGAACGAGCTCGGGAAATTGAAAAGTATCTGAGTCCTACATCGATTGCAATGATTTATGGATCAATTGCAATCGGCTACGCTGTTCTGATCACTTTGATTTTCGGGCTCATGGTTCTCGCTGGAATTGTGACCGCCACAAAATTGACTGTCATGGTTTTCACACTCATCGGGTTGATTCCTGCTGTATTCCTCTTTTTGGCTGCGTTCCTGCATCCTCACGATCCGGTGTCAAGCTATATCAGGGGATTTGCCAATGCCTACCGCCGTCCGCTGCCCGTGACCCCTGATGACTGCACCTTTAAGGTACGCCTGGTGGATGGCGAGCTTATGTGCGTCAAAATAAGCTTTTTCTATCCAGCCAAAGACAGATCCAGCAGCCTGAAGGACCGGCTCTACACGGTCGTGCATGGCGCACTCACCAATGACTTCGCATCAAGAGAAGTCGCGCCGACTCAGAAGGAAATTGAGGCAACCCTCGATATGCCTCTTGCGGCATTGGCCGAAGAGCACGACATTCCGGTCTTTTATCCGGAGGTCCGGGAGGTATACTGCCAGCGCGATGATGCTCCGGCGCCAGTGACCTTTATCAACACAGGCACTTGGTCCTAAGTTTCCACACTGATTGTTCTTTTAAGTGTCACCTTACAAGCAGCCCCTTCAACATGGAGGGGGCTTTCGTCTCTGCCCTCATTTTGTAGGTAAAGGGCAGTTACTTCGCAGGGTGCGGCTTGACCCCCGACCATGTCCAACTACGAATCTTCCATCTGCCACGTTCGGCAACCAAGACGAATGTCATCTGTCCTTCCTCTGCAAAAGGATTGCCGTGCTCTTTATAAAGATAGACAGTCGGGACGATCACGTAGGCCACGGAGCCTTCGATTTGTGTCCGCGTGGGTGTGCCGTACTTTACCAGTCCGTCCGTAACACCCGTGGCCTGCGCATGTTTGCCGTAAGCTGCAGCCCATGCCTGCGGTGCGTGAGGACCCGTCCAGAGATGTGGCGCGAACTCGTCCACGATCGTGACGTCCCCTGTTGCATACGCGGCGTATGCGGACTTTACATCGCCGGCATTGAACCCATCGATAAACTGATAGATTGGGGCAGTTACATCTGCTGGAGTGGCCGCCATGGTGACCGGCGGCAGTAAAGCACTTGCAAAAAGCGCGGGGATTAAGAGGATTGCCTTCTTCATGTTTATCTTCCCTCTCGCGAGACAGCGATATTCAGCAAAACCGCACCAACCATCGCATCCCCGACTTTGTCTGTCAATACAGATGATCCTCCCGGAGGCCCGCCAATGGCGACTCCCAAGTAGTCTGAAGGATACAAAGCTGTTGCCCGGCACGAGTGATGCAGGGTCGTACCGTGTCGAATTTATACGCCGATATCTTGACAGTGTGACGGAACATTGACTGTGCAGTGACAGCCACCTCGGTGCCATCCGGGCTGCGTTGATTGAAATTCCTGCTTTTTTCTTGGTTTCCGTTGGGTTCACCTGCTCTTTATCGAGTGGAGTTACAATTGCGAGGGTTTTTGCGACGGTCTTTTGAAGGAGTTTGAAAGATATGGACGCGCAAACAATCACCTTGGCAGGCTCCAAATTTGCTCCGATCGCTGTCGGCTTCTTTGGCCTCGGCACCGGTTATTTCATCTGGGGCGGCCAAGCGCTGTTCGGCTTCCCCAAATCCAGCCCGGAAGTGAACAAGACCATGGGGATGTGGGGGTTCTGGATGCCGGGATTCATGCAGTTCATTACCGGCACCTATCTCCTGGTTGGACTCACCTGGTTCAACGTCTTCGGAAATGCGGCTCCTCTATATATGGCGGGGCTCGCCTTCACCGCATATGGCATCCATTGGTTTGCGATGGCCCATCGCCGCTACATTGACTCCAGCGCACAACCGGATGGCTGGATGGCAATCGCCTTCCTCTTTATCAGCATCCTCGGAGCGGGCGTTTTCGCGGGCGCTGGAGACATCCCGGTGATGATCATCTTTATCGGACTAACATTGATCTACGCCGCCGAAGTTCCCACGCGGTTGTTTTCCTGGGGTTCCGGCGCCCGCCTCGTGGGTTTCTTCCAGTTTGTCACCGGAATCTGGCTGATGTACTGCACGTATGCCATTACCGTGGACCTCGCACTCGGCGCAAAAGCATGGATATAAATCAAACCAGGCAGGTCTTGCATCTGATCGAGGTATGGACGTGGTCCGGTCAAAAGCGGATGATTCCTACGTGAGTGAAGCAAGCCGTGCAGTTGTCCATACTCCTGTCGACAAGCTGACCGCGCTCGACACGCAGTCCGCTAGAGAAGCCCTCGCAGTGGAGGAGCCACTTGAAATACGGCTCCTGCATGGGCCTGCGAATGCCCGGGCAACAAAGTCTATCTCTGTCACCATGCGCACGCCCGGGAACGATGATGAACTTGCCGCAGGCTTTCTGATGACAGAAGGCGTGATCCGCGACGCGACGGACATCGAGAGGATCGTCTATGCTCCGGAGGACTCTGCGCCGGTCACAGCCGAAGAAGACCTCCAGAGCGATGGGTTCTATCAGCCGCGCAGAAATGTCGTGCTGGTAGAGCTGGCTCCCGACGTCGAGGTAAGTCTGGCAACACTGGAGCGGAACTTCTATACGACGTCGAGCTGTGGCATCTGCGGAAAGGCGTCGCTGCTGGCGCTGCGGACCGTCTGCCCCCCGCGCATCAAAAACCTCTTCTCGATCGACGCGAGCGTTCTCTACAGCCTCCCGGCGCGATTGCGGGAAGCGCAGAGTGTCTTCGACCGCACGGGCGGGCTTCATGGCGCGGGCCTGTTCGATGCGAGTGGAAAGCTGCTCGCGATGCGGGAAGATGTTGGCCGCCACAACGCAGTCGACAAGCTTATAGGCTCGGAATTTCTGGCCGACCACACTCCCCTTCGCAACTGTTTGCTTCTGTTGTCCGGTCGAGCCAGCTTCGAGTTATTGCAAAAAGCCGTGATGGCGGGCATTTCGATGGTAGCCGCCATTGGAGCTCCTTCCAGCCTCGCCGTCAAGGTCGCGCAGGAGTTCGACGTTATCCTTGTAGGATTTCTGCGCGACGATCACATGAACATTTATCACGGAACCGATCACATAATACGTGAACAACCGGCCAGTAAGGGAGAACGATGATGAAAATCCGGATGAAGGGAAACTCGTTGCGGCTGCGCGTCGGACGATCGGAGCTCGAGCGTTTTTTAAACGACGGCCGCATTGAGGAGACAACTCGATTTGCTGTCACTCCGGAAGCCCGCTTCACATACGCTCTTGAGGTGTCCGAACCGGGAAGCGCAGGGACAACGCTGCGCACTCTGCCATGCGGCGTTACAGTCGTCGTGACTCCCGAGCAGGTGCGTCTCTGGAAAAGCGAAGATCAGGTCGGGATCTATGCAAACCTTGAGATCGGCACAGAGAAGAGACTGGAAGTCATCGTTGAAAAGGACTTCGCCTGCCTGGACCGCAGCGATATCGACAATGCGGATACATTTGCGAATCCCACCCTGACGACGAATTGCCAGGTTGGGTAGCCGTTGCCCTCAAAGAGCGACACATCGACAGCGGCTTGTTGTGGGGACTAACATGCTAATCATTTTCCCGGAGGTGGGACATGATCGAACTTATCGTTGACAACAGGTCTTGCAACGCGCAGGACAACGAGCTTCTGATTGACGTCATCGAGCGCTCCGGGAGCGAAGTTCCTCACCTCTGCTATCACGCTCAGCTTGGGCCCATCCAAACCTGCGACACCTGCATGGTGGAAGCGGGTGGCAAGCTGGTGCGTGCCTGCGCGACACGCGCGGCCGCGGGCATGCGTGTTTCCACTGACTCTCCCAAAGCAAAGGCCGCCCAGGTCGAGGCCTTCGACCGGATTCTGAGCAATCACCTTCTCTACTGCACGGTTTGCGACAATAACAACGGCGACTGCGAAGTGCACAATACCACCAAAGCGCTGGCGATCGAGCATCAGCGAATTCCATTCAAGCCAAAGCCGTACGAAGTCGATGAGACCAACCCGTTTTATCGCTACGACCCGAGCCAGTGCGTCCTGTGCGGACGCTGCGTAGAGGCGTGCCAAAACGTCGAGGTGAACGAGACGCTTTCGATCAACTGGGAGGACCCGAATCCCAGGGTGCTTTGGGATGGCGGATCCACGATCGGCGAATCCAGCTGCGTTTCCTGCGGCCACTGCGTTACGGTGTGTCCGTGCAACGCGCTAATGGAAAAGACGATGCTCGGCCATACGGGATTCTTGACGAACCTGCGCAAATCCACGCTGGACGCAATGATCGACGTGGTCAAAGGAGTGGAGCCGGAGACCGGCTATGGGGGCATTCTTCAGGTCTCGGAGGTCGAGAGCGCGATGCGAACGCACCGCGTACGCAAAACCAAGACCGTTTGTACGTATTGCGGAGTGGGATGCAGCTTCGACGTATGGACCAAAGACCGCCACATCCTGAAAATTGCGCCCGAAAAGGGCCCTGCGAACGGAATATCCACTTGTATCAAAGGAAAATTCAGCTGGGGTCACATCAACAGCCCCGACCGCTTGACGACACCGCTGATCCGCGAGAACGGCGAGTTCCGCAGCGCGACGTGGGAGGAAGCTCTGGCGCTGATCGCCCGCCGCTTCTCAGAAATCAAAGCCAGCACAGGGCCGGATTCCCTTGCTTTCATCTCGTCGTCCAAATGCACGAACGAAGAGAGCTTCCTGATGCAGAAGCTGGCACGGGCCGTGATCGGCACCAACAATGTCGACAACTGCTCGCGCTACTGCCAGGC
>JASHUR010000190.1 GCA_030039895.1 Acidobacteriaceae bacterium
ATGTATCGCGGCGGCCTGGCGTACATGCGCTACTCGGTATCCGACACGGCGGAGTACGGCGATTACACCGCGGGCCCGCGGATCGTTACCGACCAGACCCGCGCCGAAATGAAGAAGCTCCTCAAGGAGATTCAGGAGGGCACCTTCGCGAAAAAGTGGATCGAAGAGAATAAAACCGGCCGCAAGTACTTTACGCAGATCCGCAAGGACGAGGCCGCGCACCCGATCGAAGAGGTCGGCGCGCGTCTGCGCTCGGCCATGCCGTTCCTCGATCCGGTGACGGTCAAGGACAACAAGCCGCAGTCGTCGGTTCCGACTGCGTAAATCGATGCATTCCCGTGATGCAGGGGTGGTTAGTCCCTGCATCGCCGCGGGCAATCGGGTACCATTTCAATAAGAGGTCATTTCCATATGGCTACCGCCAGTTCCACCCCCACACTGGATCCGGCTTCTCTTGACCGCACCCCGGTTCCAGAGCTTGTTGAGGCCCTTAGACGCGTTCCGCCGCTGGCCGGAATGGAAGACTCCGAGCTCAGATGGCTGGCCGAGCACGGCATTGAGCGCAAAGTGCCCGCCGGCACCACGCTGTTCCACGAAGGCGACGTGGCCGACCGCATGACCATCCTGCTGCGGGGCGAGGTACACGTGCGCCGCGAACGGGGCGCGCCAGCCGCGCTGTTTATCGGGCGCACGGCAATGATTACCGGGCTGCTGCCCTTCTCGCGCATGAAGACCTACGGTGGCCACGGCTACGCGGTCACGGACGTGTGGGGAATCGAGTATCCCCGCGAGCTATTCGCCGAGATGACGGCGGCCATTCCATCCATGACGCAGCGATGCGTCAGCGTGCTGCTGGACCGCGTCCGCGAGATCACCCGGCTGGAGCAGCAGGGGGAAAAGCTGAACGCGCTTGGGAAGCTCGCGGGCAACCTGGCGCACGAGATGAACAATCCGGCCTCGGCCGCGCAGCGCGCCGCGTCCGGCCTGCTGGACGAGCTGCGCGTTTACGGGCACGAGAAGTACCGGCTGGGCGCGCTGTGTCTGGGTGAAGAGCACCTGCTGCGCGTGCGCAACTGGCAGGACACGGTGCGCGGGCAGCGCAAGCTGATCACTCAGGACTCGGCGCAGCACGCCGCGCTTGAAGACAGCCTGCAGACCTGGCTTCGCGAGCACGGCGTGGAGCAGACGTGGAAGATCGCGCCGGAACTCGCCGAGCTGTGCGTGACAACCGAACAGCTTGAGCCGCTGGGCGAATTCCTGAGCGCCGACGCGCTGGCCGTGGTGCTGGGGCAGTTCGCGTCCTCGGTGCGGGCGGAGCGCATTGCCGAGGCGATGCTGGACTCGACGGCCCGCATCTTCGACCTGATCCGCGCCATCAAGGACTACTCCTATATGGACCAGGCGCCCATCCAGGAGGTCGATGTGCGGCAGGCGCTCGAAAACACGCTGGCCATGCTGCAGTCGCGGCTGGCCAACGTCGAGGTCGAGCGGCGGTACGAGACCGAGCTGCCGCTGATTGCGGCCTACGGCAGCGAGCTCAACCAGGTGTGGATGGCGCTGCTCGAGAACGCACTCGACGCCATCGACAACCGGGGCAAGATCACGCTGGGCGTGAAGCGCGCGGCGGACATGCTGCTGATCGAGGTGTGGGACAACGGGCCGGGCATTCCGACGGAGATCCAGGACCGCATCTTCGAGCCGTTCTTCACGACGAAGCCGACGGGCGAGGCGCTGGGCCTGGGGCTGGACACGGTGCAGCGGGTGGTCCGGCGTCACCGGGGCTACGTCCACGTACGGTCAGAGCCGGGCGCGACGTGCTTTGAGGTGCGCATCCCGGTGGAGCAGCTGCAGGCGTATTAAAGGCAGCGAGTCAGCGCCAGAGCGGGCGTAGTCCGGCGGTTTGGCAAGCCACGTGCGTCAGGTGAAAAACTCAAGCTTGTGATTTTATTGGGTTTACGGGAACTTCCGCGCTAACCGGCGGGAAAGAAACGGGTTATCTCTTCCACCGTCATAATAAAGGGGTTACGGGCCGGTTCCAAGGGTGTGCTGAAGGGCTACTCGCTCAGTTTCCACCCTACTTTCAGGATAGCAGATGGGGATGGTTCAGATGCATTTGGAAGTCGCATGGAATGTGCGGCTTACGAAATTTACCCCTTGACAGGGTTCGCCGCCGCGCGGCGCGCCCTGTCTGTATGAGGGATTTGGGGCGCGGACAAGGTGCGGCTTTTCAAGCCGGTCTACATTCGTCTATCTGTTTTGTCGTTTCGCCTTCGGCTCCACTCCTTGTTCCCCACACAAGCCAAAAGAGGGCTTGTATGGGCCACCCGGCGACTTGCCTACGGGACTCAGGGACGATAGAACTGGTGTGCGTCCGGGCCGGCTCCATGTTTGGCTCGGAGCAGGAGGAACGACGATTCGAGAACTCACTGCGGACCTGTTCATCTCGCTCGACGGTTTCGCTTCAGGCGTGAAGGAAGCTGCTTTCTTCGGGTACTTCGGCGAGGACCTGGGAAGATGGGTGAGCGACCATCTTAGCCAGCCGCAAGTCCTGATCATGGGGCGGGTGACCTACGAGGCTTTGGCGCAGTTCTCCGCGACCGGCTCCGATGAAATGAGCGTGCGAATGACCGA
>JASHUR010000191.1 GCA_030039895.1 Acidobacteriaceae bacterium
ATTGCCGTTAGACTGGAGAAATCCGCTCTTCAGCCAGTCAGGTTTGCCAAAGTCGCTGCCCGCGGGCGACACTAATTGTTTGGACTTAGCTATTTTTTGATGGAGAGGAAGACCAGGAACGGGATGTCAACTTCGGGAAATGCGAAAACGCAGCCAGCACAAGGAAAACTAGGGGTAATGGTGGTCGGCATGGGGGCAGTTGCCACCACGTTGATTGCAGGTGTTGAGGCGGTCCGCAAGGGGCTGGCAAAGCCGATTGGCTCGCTTACCCAGATGGGAACGATTCGGCTTGGCAAGCGCACCGACAACCGTACGCCGCTGATCAAGGATTTCGTTCCGCTGGCCTCGCTGGACGATATTGAGTTCACAGGGTGGGAGATCTTTCCCGATGACATGTACGAGGCGGCGAAGCATGCGCAGGTGCTGGACAGCGACCACCTGAAGACCATCAAGCCGTTTCTTGAATCCATCAAGCCGATGCCTGCGGTCTTTGACCAGCACTATGTAAAGCGCCTGAACGGAACGCATGTGAAAACCGGCAAGAGCAAGTGCGACCTGGCGCAGCAGGTGCGGGCGGATATCCAGAACTTCCGCTCGAAGGTAGACCGGGTGGTGATGATCTGGACCGGGTCGACGGAGATTTTCCTGGAACCGAGCGCGGTGCACGGGTCGGTTGCATCGTTTGAGAAGGGGTTGGTCGACAACGACCCGAATATTGCGCCGTCGCAGATTTATGCGTATGCCGCGCTGAAAGAAGGGATTCCCTTTGCGAACGGTGCTCCGAACCTGACGGTGGATCTGCCGTGCATGATCGAGCTTTCCAAGCAGACAGGCGCGCCGATTTGCGGGAAGGACTTCAAGACCGGGCAGACTCTCTTGAAGACGGTGCTGGCTCCGGCATTCAAATCGCGAATGCTGGGAGTGAGCGGGTGGTACTCGACGAACATTCTGGGCAACCGTGATGGCGAAGTGCTGGACGATCCGGAATCGTTCAAGACAAAGGAAGAGTCGAAGCTCGGGGTGCTAGAGTACATTCTGCAGCCTGATCTTTATCCCTCTCTGTACAAGGATATTTACCACAAGGTAAGGATCAACTATTATCCGCCACGCGGTGATAACAAAGAGGGTTGGGACAACATCGATATTTTCGGATGGCTTGGCTATCCGATGCAGATCAAGGTCGATTTTCTGTGCAGGGATTCGATTCTGGCCGCGCCGCTGGCGCTGGACCTGGTGCTGTTCCTCGACCTGGCGCAGCGGACTCCGGAGTTGAGGCACATCGGCATTCAGGAATGGCTGAGCTTCTACTTCAAGTCACCACAGAGCGCGCCGGGACTGTATCCGGAGCATGACCTGTTCATTCAGTCGATGAAGCTGAAGAACACACTGCGGCACATTCAGGGCGAAGAACTGATTACGCACCTGGGGTTGGAATACTACGACTGAGTGCTGGCCGCATGGCGGCGGCTTTGCGTGGCCGCTCCCGTTGGTCGTGAATCAAAAGTTCAGGTCAACGAAAAGAGGCGGGCGTTTGCAGGCCGCTTTTCTTTTGCCGAAGAGATTGCTACGTCGAGTAATCGGCGTTGATATGGACGTATTCGGTCGTGAGGTCAGTGGTCCAGAAGCGGCACTGGCCGCTGCCGATGCCAAGCGCGATGCGAATGGTGAATTCACGGCTTTTGAGATAGGCGTGAGCGCGCGGTTCATCAAAGTCGGGCGCGCGGCCGCCATTGACGCAGATCTGCTGATCGCCGAACCAGATGGCGATTCGCTCCGGCTCGACCTGCGCACCAGAGTATCCAGTGGCAGCCATCAGGCGGCCCCAGTTGGGATCGCAGCCGGCCCAGGCGGTCTTGACCAGCGGTGAATGAGCGATGGCACGGGCAACTTTAAGTGCGTCGGCGTCGTTGGCCGCGCCTTCGATCTGCAATTCGACGACGTGGGTGACGCCCTCACCGTCGTCCACGACCTGCTTTGCGAGAGATGTGCAGACATCGCCGAGGGCTGCGGTAAAGTCGCTGTTGCTGGGCGTGATGGTAGCTCCGCTGGCGCCGGAGGCGAGCAGCAGAATTGTGTCATTCGTCGAAGTGTCGCCGTCGATGGAGATGCGGTTGAAGCTAAGTTCGACCGCGTCGCGGAGCATTGTATTCAGATCGGCGGGGGCAATAGCGGCGTCCGTAAAGATGTAGACCAGCATGGTGGCGTGCGGCACAAGCTGCGGGAAGATCATGCCTGCGCCCTTGCAGACGCCCGCGATGCGGGCGATTTTGCCGTCGATGGTGAGCATGGCAGCGGCCAATTTGGGGCGGGTGTCGGTAGTAAGGATGGCGCGCGAGAAGGCGGAGAAGTGATCGGCGTCAGCGGCGAGGTCGCGTTCGACTGAAGGCAGTGCGGCGACGAGTTTCTCTGCCGGAAGTGGGACTCCGATGATGCCGGTCGAGGAGGGAAAGACCTCGTGTGGGGTGGCGCCAAAGGCCGCTGCGGCTGCGGCGCAGACGGTTTCGCAGGCGGCGAGGCCAATGTTTCCAGTGGCGCAGTTGGCATTGCCTGCATTAACAGCGACGACCTTGACTTTGCCGCCACTCTCTTCAAGATGACGCGCGCCAACGATGAGCGGAGCTGCCTTGACACGATTTGCGGTGAACAACGCGGCGGCGCTGGCAAGCCGGTCGGCGACGGATACAGCGAAGTCGGGTTTACCGCTGGGCTTGAGTCCGGCGGTCACGGCAGAGAAGCGAAAGCCAAGGGGAAGTGAATCGTCGGCGAGAAGAGAAGAGCTGGAGATCATGTGTAAGTCCAATTTATCCGAGAGCGGCCAGCAAGTCAGCGCGGCTGTGCGGATCTGCTGATAATTTTGAAGACATGCATGCTGAATTTTTGTTCTTAAAGCAGGTGAATGTGGCGCGTGGAGACGCGGTGGTGCTGCATGAAATTGACCTGCGAATTGCCGTGGGCGAGCATGTGGCGATTCTGGGGCCGAATGGATGCGGAAAGTCCACGTTGATCAAGACGATTACGTGCGAGTGCTACCCGATTGCGTCTCCGGAGACAAAGGTTCGACTGCTCGGGCGGGAACGCTGGGATATTTCGCAGCTGCGAAAGCACCTCGGAGTGGTCGAAGCGAACCTTCCGGGCGAGAGAACAGGGGTAACGCGCGGGATTGACGCGGTGGTGGCGGGATTCTTCTCGGCTTCTACGCTATGGCCGAATTTGCATGTGACGCCAGAGATGCGGGGAAAAGCTCATGTTGCTCTTGAACGGATGCAGGCACGGCACCTGGAGAGCAAATTGGTCGGTGAAATGTCGGCAGGAGAGCAGAGGCGCGTCATGATTGCACGCGCGCTAGTGCATGAGCCGGGGATGCTTCTGCTGGATGAGCCGTCGAACGCGCTGGATATTGCGGCGCAGAGGGAATTACGGGAGGCGTTGCGTAGCGTGGCTCAGCAGGGGACCGGAATCATGATGGTGACACATCATCTGGCAGACATTCTGCCTGAGGCAGAGCGCGTGATCATGATGCGGGAGGGACGGATTGTTGCCGATGGATCCAAAGGCCAACTGATCGATGCAAAGAAGTTGGGAGAGCTGTTCGGGACGGACGTGCATGTGACGGAACGGGATGGGTATTACCACTGGTATTGAAGGGGGCTGGTCTCCGTTGGCGGGTTGTTACACCGGATTCGAACACAGAGCCCGTCCACGCCGACATATCCGGTTTATGTACGGACGGGTGCAGCCCCCACACCCCGCCCTCATTTTACCGATGGCTTAGCCGATGAAGTCGACTTTCACGGGGTGCGGGATGATGCCACGCTCGTGGCCGAGGCTGAGGAGTTTGCGGATGGCTTCACGGCCATCGTCGCCGTAGTTTAGAGTGCGCTCGTTGACGTACATGCCGACGAACTTGTTGGCGAGGTCGTGGTCGAGGTCGCGGGCGAACTGCATGGCGTAGGCAAGGGCCTCGTCGCGGTGTTCGAGTCCATGCTGGATGCTTTCGCGCAGAGCGTTGGTGACGGTGAGCATGAGCTCGTCACCGAGCTCGCGGCGAATGGCGTTGCCGCCGAGAGGCAGAGGCAGGCCGGTTTCCTCGCGCCACCATTGACCGAGGTCGATGATCTTATGCAGGCCGCTGTGCGAGTAAGTGAGCTGGCCCTCGTGGATGATGAGTCCCGCCTCAAAGTTGCCGGCCTGCACCTCGGGAATGATGCGATCGAAGGGCACGACGGTGGTTTCAATCTCCGGTGCGAAGAGCTTGAGCGTGAGATAGGCAGTGGTGAGGGTGCCAGGAATGGCGATGCGCACCTTTCTGATCTCATCGAGAGTAAAGGGGCGGTTGGATACGATCATGGGGCCGTAACCCTCGCCGACTGAGCCGCCGCAGGCCATCAGGGCATAGTTGTCCTGAATGTAGGGGTAGGCGTGGAATGAGATGGCTGTGACGTCGTAGAAGGCCTCACTGATGGCTTTCTGATTAAGTGTCTCGATGTCGGTGAGTACGTGCGTGAACTTGAGACCGGGTCTGCGGACTTTGTTAGTCGCGAGACCATAGAACATGAATGCGTCGTCAGAGTCGGGGCTATGAGCGATGCGGATTTCACGCGTATTCGCGGGCGTTGCGGCAGATTCAGCAGGAACAGAAGGTGAGACGCTCACAGCAGGTTATCGATCCTTTCCAACTTAGAACTATTGCGTTGTATCAATGGCTGCGGGGGCGATTCTAAGCCCAATTCGGTTTATGCTTCGGCTGTCTTGCGGTTTCGCAGGCGGTGGATTCCGGTAACGATGCCGGCAGCAAGGACAACCTTGAGTGCGTCGCCTGCGACAAAGGGCCACACGGTCATTTTGAGGGTAATGCCGATGGACTGATGCAGAGTTACGGCAAACCATGCAGCGCCGCCTGTGAAGTAGACCATAGCGCCCGCGACTGCGGAGAGCGCCGCCCAGCTAAAGGTCCGGGCGTGTCCGCTGCGGTACAGCTTGCTGACAATGACGACGGCGAAGGGATAGGCCCAGAGGTATCCGGCGCTGGGGCCGAGCAATGCGAAGCCGCTGCTCGCTGCGACGGGCGCGAAGACGGGAAGTCCGGCTGCTCCTTCGAGCAGATAAGCGACTAGGGTCGCGAAGGCCACAGCGGGATCAAGCAGCAGGCCGAGCAGTAAAACAGCCATAGGCTGGAGCGTGAACGGAACCGGCGTAAATAGCAGAGGCACGGAGACGTGGGCGGAAAGCGCAAGCAGCGCGCTGCCTGCGATGACAGACATGATGGCTCGCCCCAACGTTGAAGCGGGCAGCCAGTGAGGGTTGGCCTGAGAAACCGCACTGTTAACTTGCGACATGGATCTATATTCTCCGCGATCTTTGGTTCTTATTCGTTCTTATTCAGCGAATCTTCTTGCGGTGCACCAGCCAATTGGAAGGATTCACCGGATTGAGAGTCGTGGTTGCGAATGTGGCGTCTGAGTGCTATCAGAGTCACGATCAGCGCGGCAAGACATAGTAAGAAAACGACAAACATTACGCGCATGGCAGACTACGCTAAGAATAGCAAAGTGGGCGACGGGGCGCTATGCCAAAAGGCAGCTCTATCGAATGCTTGCGAAGTAATTGCTTTTGCAAACATGAGGATCGCTGAAGGTGATCAGGGAAGAATCAGGCCAGGATTTTACGGTGGGAGTATCGCTGAAGTCCATGTAGTTGATTTCGCCGTTGGAACCGATGCGGTTCCAGTCGGAGCTGTTCATGAGGTTGGGGTCGCCGGTGAGCGCGAAGTGAATCCACATGGTCATCATCTCGTCGGAGAGGCGATGATCAACCGGCTTGTAAGGAATAAGCGGGTTGTGTGTTTTCCCGAAAACATAGGGCAGTTCAGAGCTGTGGAAGGCGCCTAATCCGAGAGCGGCTCCGCGAGGACTCACATGGGAGAAGCGGTATAGGAAACCGTGCGTGTCGCGAGCGAACAGGAAGGTGCTGTGGAGGAATACGGCGTCCGTGATGAGGCGGTTGGCAGACTCGTGGGCCTGGGCGGGCGAGGAAGGCCCGTAATACGCGAGTACGGTTTTGGCGCACGGCGCGAAATTGCGTTCAACCCATGCGGTAAATCCGGCGGTATTGTCAGGGTGATAGTGACTGAGGAAGAGATTACCTTCATCTGTGTTGGTGCCGGCCATGGTGGGGATGTGGAGGTAGCGTCGCTCTGCGTAGAGTTTGGCGGGCTGGGCTGGAATCACGTATCCGTCGACGATTGGCGCCCAGGGTACCTGAATAGCATTTGGGTTGTTAAGAGTGGTTTCAGGGCGCAAGCGCGAACGTCCGGTGCCACCGGGGCCCAGAAGCTTTTCGGCGGCAGCATTAGCGCGGGTCATCAGGTCGCGATCGCTCAGTCCCTGAAGATCGGAAATGTGCGGTGCAACGGCAAGACCGATGGTTTCCATGCTGGTGAGCCCGTCGAAATTCTTGCGCAGTTCGGGAGCGGCGGTAAATAAGATGTCGGGACTCTCGAGGATCGCCCTGTCAAAGAGGCCTTGCGCAAGGGGAGAAACCATGAGGTATCCGATGCAGGATGCTCCAGCCGACTGACCAAAAACGGTGACGTTGTGCGGGTCGCCTCCGAATGCAGCAATGTTTTCGCGTACCCAGCGGAGGGCGGCCATCTGGTCCAGAAGCCCGTAGTTGCCAGAGGTGTGATGCGGCGAGGCCGCGGTCAGGTCGGGGTGAGCAAAGAATCCGAAGACGCCAAGGCGGTAGTTTATGGTAACGACGACCGCGCCGCGCATGGCAAGGTTAGTGCCGTCGTAGACCGGTTGCGAGCCGGATCCGCTGACGAAGGCTCCGCCGGGAATGAAGACAAGGACCGGGACCGGGATCGCGGGATGCAGATTTGAGGTCCAGACGTTGAGATAGAGGCAATCTTCGCTCATCGCGGAGGCCGAAATATGTCCAGAGTGCCGCTGCATGCAGGCCGGGCCGAACTTCGTTGCATCGCGGACACCTTGCCACGAAGCTGGGGATTGAGGAGGATGCCAGCGCAGCGGGCCGACCGGCGGCGCGGCATAGGGGATTCCCTTGAAGACATAGGGACCCATGTTGGTGACGCCGCCGACGAGTTCTCCCTGGGCGATGCGAACGTGAGGTGCGGGTGGCTGTGCCAGCAGGTTGAATGGAGGAATCGCGAGAAGCAGGCAAAGCATTAGCGGGATTCGCATAGGCGGCAGAAGATGGCGAATCCATAGTAGCGCAGGCTGATGGAAGTCAAGCAGGACGGCGGGCTGCGCGCTGTTAGAGTAGCCTTGAGATTTACGGCTATGTTTGCGAAGGCGCAGCGGATACATTTCATCGGAATCGGCGGGATCGGCATGAGCGGGATTGCCGAGATTCTGCTGAATCTGGGCAATACAGTGAGCGGGTCGGACCTGAAGCGGAGTCCGGTGACTGAGCGGTTGGTGTCGCTTGGGGCGACAGTATTTGAAGGCCACACGGCGGCGAACGTGATTGCCGCAGATGTAGTGGTGACCAGCT
Organism: Acidobacteriaceae bacterium; assembly: GCA_030039895.1. GTDB lineage: Bacteria > Acidobacteriota > Terriglobia > Terriglobales > Acidobacteriaceae > Silvibacterium. The sequence goes on from JASHUR010000191.1 coordinate 7,516, forward strand.
CGGCGGTAAACGAGCGGAATCCCGAGGTGATTGAGGCGCGGCGACGGAAGATTCCCGTTATCCAGCGGGCGGAGATGCTGGCGGAGCTGATGCGTCTGAAGTACGGCATTGCCGTGGCGGGAATGCATGGGAAGACCACGACAACCTCCATGATTGCGACCGTGCTGGCTGCCGGAGGGCTTGATCCGACTGTGGTGGTTGGCGGGCGCGTGGCGACGATGGGATCGAATGCGCGTCTGGGCAAGTCGCAGTATCTGGTGGCCGAGGCGGACGAGAGCGACCGGTCATTTCTGAAGCTCTCTCCGATTCTGAGCGTGGTAACAAATCTGGACCGCGAGCACATGGACTACTATCGCGACTTGGAAGATGTGGAGGATGCGTTTGTGGAGTTCATGGACCGCGTGCCGTTCTACGGAGCGTGCGTGGCGTGCTGCGACAATCCGCTTCTGGCCAGGATTCTGCCAAGAGTGCGGCGCAAGGTGTTTACCTATGGGGCGAGTTCGGGTGCGGATTATGTGCTGCGGATGCTGCCGCCGTCGGGGAAGGCGCGGTCGTGGTTTGAGGTTGCCGCAGGTGACAAGGTGCATGGGCCGTTCGAGCTGCACGTTCCAGGGCAGCACAATGTGCTGAATGCTACGGCAGCCGTGGCGATTGCGTTGCAGCTCGATGTGGAGCTGGATGCGATTGCGGAAGGACTGAATCACTTTCGCGGAGTTGACCGGCGCTTTGAGGTGAAGGGGTGTGTGCGCGGGGTGACGGTAGTGGATGATTATGGACACCATCCCACGGAGATTCGGGCGACGCTGAAGGCGGCGAAGGAGTGTGGACACCGGAGGGTGCACGTGATTTTCCAGCCGCACCGCTACACGCGGACTCGCGATCTGATGGCGGAATTCGCAAGCGCATTTGAAGACGCGACGACGGTCGAGGTGCTGGACATTTATGCAGCCAGCGAAGACCCTGTAGAAGGGGTCACGTCCGAGGCGCTGGTGCGGGCCATCGGGCAGAGCGGTGTGGAGTATGCTGCGTCGACGGAAGAGGCTGTGGAGCGCGTGGTCGCGCAGGCTGAAGATGGTGATGTGATTCTGACGCAGGGGGCGGGAAGTGTGTCGGGGATTGCGCCGAAGGTCTTGGAGCGGCTGGGCTAGAGCCGAGAACTGCGGGTTGGTTTCAATACTCGACGGAATCGAGAAACAGGCCGCTTGGGGGAGCAGTGGCCCCGGCGGCGGAGCGGGAGCGGCTGTTGAGGATGGTGGTGATATCACCGGGCTCGATGTGGCCGCGGCCGACGTCTAGAAACGTGCCGACAAGATTGCGGAC
>JASHUR010000019.1 GCA_030039895.1 Acidobacteriaceae bacterium
CGTCCGCCGCGCCTGCGATGCCAGCCTCAAGCGCCTCGGCATCGACACCATCGACCTCTACTACCAGCACCGCATCGACCCCAACACTCCCATTGAAGAAACCGTCGGCGCCATGGCCGAACTCGTCAACGCTGGCAAGGTCCGCTACCTCGGCCTGTCGGAGGCATCGGTCGAAACTATCCGCCGCGCTCACGCCGTGCATCCCATCAGCACCCTCCAGACCGAATACTCCCTATGGAGCCGCGATCCTGAAGAAGAAATCATCCCGACTTTGCGCGAACTCGGTATCGGCTTCGTCCCTTACTCGCCCCTTGGCCGCGGATTCCTCACCGGGCAAATCAAATCCCCCTCCGACCTCGCGTCTGACGACTGGCGCGCCGGCTCGCCGCGCTTTCAGGGAGAGAACTTCCGGAATAATCTCGCGCTCGTTGCAAAAATCGAGCAGCTCGCCTCCCGCAAGGGCTGCACACCGTCGCAGTTAGCGCTAGCCTGGGTGCTCGCCCAGGACCCTGACTTCGTCCCCATCCCCGGAACCAAGCGCCGTAAGTACTTGGAAGAAAACGCCGCCGCGGAAAATGTCTCGCTCACCCCGTCCGACCTGGACGAAATTGACGCCATTGCTCCCCGCGGAGTCGCCTCCGGCGAACGCTATGACGAGGCAGGAATGCGCGCCGTAAACCGTTGACAATCTATGCGCCAGCCGCCTATCGCGCGGCTGTCCGCACCCTCGTGGGGCGGGCCGCGTTGTAAAATGGCGTCAGATAATGATGTCTGGCTCCTCCACCCACCTCCGTTCCTGCACTATCCTTTTGCTTGCACTGTCGTTCTCTGCCGCCGCTCTGGCACAAACCAAAACGCCGGATGCGTCGAAGTCCGGTTCGCAAAACAAGACAACCGCTCAGAGCCAGCAAGCGCCAAAAGTCGAGTCAGAAGCCGATAACGGCAAAACACAGTACACCATTCAACAGCAGGTCAACGAAGTCGATCTCGTCTTCACCGTTACGGACAAGCACGGCCACTTCATCAACAACCTCACGCAGAGCGACTTCGCGCTTCTCGACAATCAGCTGGCGCCGGAGCGCGTATACAGCTTCACCCGCCAGACCAATCTCCCTCTTCGCCTCGGCATCCTCATCGATACCAGTACCTCCATCCGCCGCCGTTTCCACTTTGAGCAGCAGGCCTCCATCGCCTTCCTGCTCCAGACCCTCCGGCCTGACACAGACAAGGCCTTCGTCATGGGCTTCGATGCAACGCCCGATTACAAGCAGAATTGGACCAATAATCTCGATCTGCTCACGCAGGGCATCAATTCCCTGTACCCCGGCGGCGGCACCGCCCTATACGACGCCGTTTACTCCGCCTGCCGCGACAAACTCCTCGACGTCGCCCGCGGGCAGGAGCCCGTCCGCAAGGCCATGATCCTCATCTCCGACGGCGACGACAACCAGAGCCACGCCTATCTCGACGACGCCATCAAGGAGTGCCAGCGCGCCTCCACCATCGTCTACACCATCAGCACCAACACCAGTCCCAGCCGCGATCGCGGCGATGAAATCCTCCAGAAGATCGCCGAGGCGACCGGCGGCCGCGCCTTCTACCCGCAGAGCCTCCAGGACATGCCCGTCAGCTTCGCAGCCATTCAGCAGGAGCTGCGCAGCCAGTACGCACTGGTTTACGAACCCTCTGACTTCAAGGACGACGGCTCATTCCGCTCCATCTATCTCTTCTGCCTGAACCGCCACTATAAGGTCCGCGCCATGAAGGGCTACTTCGCCCCCAAGTCGGAGCAGGCGCAGAACTGATCAACACGCGGTTGGACAACTACCCAAGCATCGTCACCAACCCCGCCTCATCAATCACCTTCACGCCCAGCTCCCGAGCCTTGTCCAGCTTCGATCCCGCCTCTTCGCCCGCCACAACATAGTCCGTCTTCTTGCTCACCGAACCCGACACGCGCCCGCCCGCAGCCTCAATCTTCGCCTTCGCGTCCTCCCGCGTCATGTTCGGAAGCGTGCCTGTCAGCACAAACGTCAGCCCTTCCAGCTTCGACGACTTCTTCCGCTTCTCCGCCGTAAACGTCAACCCCGCCTTGCGCAGCCGCTCCACCAGCGCGCGGTTCTTCTTCTCGTCAAAAAACTCCCGAATCGCCTGCGCCACCCGCGGCCCGACCTCGTTCACCCGCTCCAGCTCTTCGCTCGACGCCTCCATCAGCGCGTTCATCGAACCAAATTCTTCCGCCAGCAGTTGCGCCGTCCGCTCGCCCACAAACCGGATCCCCAACCCGAACAGCACCCGGTTCAAAGGATTCTGTTTTGATTTCTCAATCTCCTTGAGCAGCGCCCCCGCCGACTTCTTCCCTACGCGCTCGAGCGTTATCAGCTGCTCCTCTGTCAGCTCATACAAGTCCGCTATGCTCTTCACCATCCCGCGGTCCAGCAGCTGCACCACCACCGCCTCGCCCAGCCCTTCAATGTTCATCACACTGCGCGCGGAAAAATGCAGCACGCTCTCTCGCAGCCGCGCCGGGCAGTCAATGTTCACGCAGCGGTAGTCCACCTCGCCCTCAACGTGCACAATCTCGCTGTTGCACTCCGGGCAATGCTTCGGAAAGTGAAATTTCCTGTGCCCGCGCGGATGCTCCTTGTCCTCCACCACCTCCACAACCTTCGGAATCACATCGCCGCCCCGCTCCACCTTCACCCAGTCGCCGATCAGCAGCCCCAGCCGCTCAATCTCATCCGCATTGTGCAGCGTCGCCCGGCTCACCGTCGTCCCGCCGATAAACACCGGCGTCAGCACAGCCACCGGAGTCAGCTTGCCCGTCCGCCCCACCTGCACCTTGATGTCTTCGACCTTCGTGATCCCGGCGCGCGCCGTAAACTTGTACGCCACCGCCCATCGCGGAGCACGCCCCGTATATCCCAGCCGCCGCTGTACGTCGGCCGAATCGATCTTCACCACCACGCCGTCAATTTCGTAACCAAGACTGTTACGTTTCTCCTCGGCCCGCTGGATAAACTCCATCACCTTCTCGATGTCTTTCACCGCCTCGCGGTGCTGGTTCACCCGGAACCCCGCCTTCGCCAGCGCCTCCAGCGCCTCCGACTGCTCCTGCAACAGGTCCTCGCCTGCCTCTGTCAGCAGAAAATATGCATAGAAGTCCAACCGTCGCTGCGCCACAATGTTCGGCTCCAGCGTCCGAATCGTTCCCGCCGCTGCATTCCTCGGATTCGCCGCCGGGCTCAGCCCCTGCGCCTCGCGCTCTTCATTCATCTTGGCGAAAGCCGTGAACGGCATCATCACCTCGCCCCGGACCTCAAAGTTCGCCGGCATCTTCGCGCTCTCCAGCTTTTTCTTAGACACCGACAGCGGAACCGAGCGGATCGTCCGCACATTCCCGGTCACGTCTTCGCCCGTAGTCCCATCGCCGCGCGTAATGCCGCGCATCAGATAGGCCGCGCCCTGCGCGCCCTCGCGGTACTGTAACGCCATCGACAGCCCGTCCAGCTTGTACTCGCACACGTAGGCAATCTCCGCGCTCTTGCCCGCCAGCTCGCGCGCGCGCCGGTCCCAGTCCCGCAATTCTTCCTCGCTGTTCACGTTGTCCAGCGACAGCATCTGGCGCGAGTGCTCAACCTTCGCAAAGCCTTCTTTCGGCTTGCCGCCCACG
>JASHUR010000192.1 GCA_030039895.1 Acidobacteriaceae bacterium
CTTGATGTGCAGATGTACGGGATGGGCTGCGCTGTCGGCGACTACGACAACGACGGCTACGATGACATCTACATCACCGCGCTCGGTCACAATTATCTCTTCCACAACCAGGGCAACGGAACATTCAAAGACGTGACCAAGGAGGCCGGAGTTGGCTCTGGAGGCTTCTCTACCAGCGCCGCATGGGTCGACTACGACAATGACGGCAAGCTCGACCTCGTCGTCGATCACTATGTCGATTGGTCCATCGCAACCGATCAGCGCTGCTCCCTCGACGGCGTACACAAGTCCTATTGCACGCCGGAGCTGTACAAGGGCGAAAGCATCACCCTCTACCACAACCTCGGCCACGGGCGATTCAAGGATGTGACCAAGCAGGCCGGGCTGTACGACCCGACCGACAAGGCGCTGGGCGTTGCGCTGGTGGACTACAACAACGACGGATGGATAGACCTGTTTATCACCAACGACACCCAGCCCAACAAACTCTACCGCAACAACCGCAACGGAACATTTACGGAGGTGGGTTTTGCCGCCGGCGTGGCCTTCAGCGAGGAGGGTAAGGCGCGCGCCGGAATGGGCACTGACGCAGCCGACTATGACGGATCAGGCCGCCAGAGCCTGGTGGTTGGTAACTTCTCTGACGAGAATATGGCGCTCTACCACAACGACGGCCAGGGGTTATTCACTGACGACGCCATCCCCTCCGGCATTGGCGCGCCGTCGTTCAAGCCCCTCACTTTTGCCACATTTTTCTTCGACTACAACCTCGATGGGCTCCCCGACATCTTCGCCCTCAACGGTCACGTTGCCGACGACATTGCAGTTACTCAGCCCTCGCTCAGTTACGCCGAGCCGCCGTTACTCTTTCGCAATATCGGCCACGGAAAATTTGAAAACGTGTCGGATAAAGTTGGCCCGGCATTCCGCGAGCCCGTCGTCGGCCGCGGCGCGGCCTATGGAGACATCGACAACGACGGCGACCTCGACCTGGTGCTTACGGTGAGCAATGGCCCCGCGCGCCTGCTGCGCAACGACGGCGGCAACGAGAACGACATGCTGCGCGTGAAGACGGTGGGCACGCGCTCCAACCGCGATGGCATTGGGGCCCGAGTGTTCCTTACTACCTCCACCGGCCAGCACATGGACGAGATGGTGAAGAGCGGATCGAGCTATCTCTCGCAGAGCGAGCTGCCGCTCACATTCGGACTTGGCAAGCCCGATCCAAACAAGCGCATCACGCTCGAGATCCTTTGGCCGAGCGGCCATAAGGACATCATCAAGGACATCCGCCCCGATCAATTCATCACAGTCGAGGAAGGCAAGGGCATCATCGCCGCGCACCCCATCCAGTTCGTGCTCAAGCCGGCGAAGCAGCCGGAGTAAATCCGCAACGTTCCAGCATACGCATGATCTCGTCAGGGTCCGCATGTACCTTGTGGGCCGCGCGCAGCAGGTCCTCTGCCTCAACCGGATACCAGTTACGCCGCGCACGGTTTCCCAGCCCAGCTATATCAATTGGCTCAATCGCACGCAGCACCTCTTCCATTAAGTCGTCCGCGTCGTCGCCCCGAGGCGCCGCGCACGCCCTTTCCAACAAATGCGCGCATGCCGAACCGAACTGTGGATGGTCGTACAGCAAGTACGACCGCGCCAGCTCCGGCCTGCCCAGTCGCCGTACCGTCTCCGCATAGCTGGCCGCCGCAAAGTAAAGCAGAGTGATTGCAGCGAACGCAGGAAAATGATTCAAATTCGCATACAGCGCAGCGACCAGCCGCGACGTGGCCAGTAGTTCCGCGTCCGTCTTCGCCGCATACTCCGCAAGCCGCGCCGCAAAGCTTTCTTTGTCCCAGTCGCGCTCAAGAATCTCTGCCAGCCGAGCCAAACCCAGCAGCGCGAGCGGAAAGCCCGTCGAAAGCAGCGGATCGACAAACCCGGCAGCCGAAGGCAGCAGCGCCCATCGCCGTCCGCTTACCACCGCGCTGCGGAAGCTCAGCCGCGGCAAGTGCCGGAAGGGCTGCACAGCCTCCGCGTGCGCAAACTGCTCTCGCAATACCGGAACTCGATCAAGAAGACGCTCCCACGCCGGCGCGCCGTCGGCCAGCACTAACTCATCCGCTAGTGCGTGCGTTGCCGCAATCCCTGCGCTCGTCACTCCGTTGCCGAAGTGCAGCACCCACACCCAGCCGCCGTCGATCAGGTGATGCACCGCTGCGTCATCCACCGGATAGGGCGGAGTCGCATCGAGCGCCACTGCGTTCATCTCATCCAGACGGCGCACGCCGCGAAAGTGACTGTATAGCGCCTGGGTTGGTGGAAGTCCGGGCAACGAAAGCTCGCCCAGCTTCAACGCCCGATGCAGAAACCCGCGCGGCCCTGTTGCGTCCACTACAAACCGCGCCGCAATCTCCATTTCATCTCCGCCGCGCGTGCCCCGAAGCACTGCTCCATCTTCCTCCTCAGCTAACTCGCGCAGATCCACCTCATCCAGATACTCGACTCCAAGGCGCTGCGCCTCGCGCACCAAAAACGCATCAAAATCCGCCCGGTACCAGTGCGTGTCTCCTATGGCATTGTGCGGACTGGCCGCAACCAGAAGCTGGTCTTCGCGCTCTATTCTTGCGCCCCCACCCGCCCGGTGATGAAAAAAGCTGAAGCCGCGCTTGAGACCACAGGGCAGCTCAGGATGACTCTGCTGCCAGCTCCCCCACTTGCATAACGGTTTCAGTTCCGGGAGATCGTACCGCATTGCCAGTTCTCCGAGCAGCAGGTTTGAGAGCGGCGTAGACGACTCCCCGATCACTACACGAGGATGCCGCCCGCGCTCCAGCAGCAGTACACGCAGTCCGAGCCGCTGCGCAATCATCGCCAGCAGCGATCC
>JASHUR010000020.1 GCA_030039895.1 Acidobacteriaceae bacterium
GCAGCGCGCGGAGGCGGCGGAGTCAGCAGACAGCGTGTTTGCAGCGATTGAGCACGGCGAGACGTTTTCGGGGCGGGCCGGAAAGCTGGACCTGGAGATTGTGGACAAGATTGTGCTGTCGGCGGTGAAGCAGTTCGATCCGCGGAACGGAGGGTTTGGGTCGCAGCCTAAGTTTCCGCATCCGGCGGCGATTGATCTGCTGATTGATCTGGCGGCGCGGACGGGGAGCGACGCAGCAAAACGGGCCGCAACTGTGACGCTCCAAATGATGGCGAAGGGCGGCGTGTATGACCAGATTGCGGGCGGATTCCATCGGTATTCGGTGGATGAGCGTTGGGTGGTGCCCCACTTCGAAAAAATGCTGTACGACAATGCGGGTCTGCTGGGGAATTACGTGCATGCCTTCCAGACTTTTGTGGATGCGGATGCGGCGGCGGTAGCGAAGGACATTATTCGCTGGATGGACGCGGTGATGACAGACCGCGAGCGTGGCGGGTTCTTTGCTTCACAGGATGCGGATTTGTCGCTGGATGATGATGGCGACTACTTTACCTGGACGCGGGATGAGGCGGCGGCGGTGCTGTCGGCGGATGAGATGGCCGTTGCAGAGCCGTACTACGACATTGGCGAACTGGGAGACATGCATCACAATCCGGCGAAGAATGTGTTGCACCGGAAGGTATCGGCTGAAGAGATTGCGGAGCGGGTGAAGAAGCCTGTGGCGGAGGTTGAGGTGCTGCTGGCACAGGCGAAAGAGAAGCTGCTAGAGGCGCGGCTGAAACGGCCGACTCCGTTTATTGACACGACGATTTACACGTCATGGAATGCGATGGCTGTATCAGCCTATCTGGATGCGGCGCGGGTGCTGGAGCTGAAGAGTGCGAGGGACTTCGCGCTAAAGACTCTGGACCGGCTACTGGCGGAGGCGTGGGACTCGGCAGCGGGGCTCGCACCCCACGAACAAGGGTCGGTCCGCGGAGGCCCCGGACTGGCGCATGTGGTGGCGTATCCGGATGGCAGGACAGGCCCGCGCGTTGCGGGTGTGCTGGACGATTATGCTTTGCTGACGATTGCGGCGCTGGACGGATGGGAGGCGACAGGCGAGCGGCGCTACTATGACGCGGCGATGCAGATTGCTGATGCGATGGTCGAGCGCTTTTATGACAAGACTGGCGATGGTTTCTTTGATACGGAGCAGCTAGAGGATGCTCTGGGCGTGCTGGCAGCGCGGAGGAAGCCGCTACAGGACACGCCGACTCCGGCGGGGAATCCGGCTGCTGCTGCGGCGCTGCTGCGGCTGGAGGCATTGAGCGGGAGGAGCGATTTTCGCGAGAAGGCTGAGGATACCCTGGCGAACTTTGCCGGCATTGTGGAGCATTTTGGACTGTATGCAGGAATGTATGGGCAGGCGCTGGCCATGCTGCTGCTGCCTCCCGTGCAGGTGGTGGTGATTGGCACGGGGCTGGAGGCGCGGAAACTGGCGGCGATGGCGACGGCGCGATTCGCCGTGAACAAACGCGTGATGGTGCTGCGTCCGGAGCAGGTAACGGCGGATGAGCTGCCTCCCATGCTGGCGGAGACGCTGCCACATTTGCCGGAGCTCATGAGCGGACGGGCGTTTGCGGTAGTGTGCAGGGGGGCGAGCTGTCTGCCTCCGACAAGCGAAGGAGAGGATCTGCTGAAGGCCATCGCGTGAAGGCTCCGGTAGGACGACCTGTTTACGGACTATAATGGCGTGCCAAAGGAGGGACCCTTATGGCAGCTCCAGCAATTCCTGCGAAGAAGGTTGCGCGCGATCCGGTTGCGGTCGACGCCAAGCACTACAAGGTTGAATTTGAAAACGACAAGGTTCGGGTACTCCGAATCAAATATGGGCCGCACGAGAAATCACCGATGCACAGTCACCCCCCGCTCGTGGCGGTTTTTCTGACACCGCATCACAGCCGGCACGTTTTTTCTGATGGCGAGGTAAAGGAGATTCGCGGCAAGGCGGGCGAAGTGATGTACATGGACAGGACTGAACATGAGCCGGAGAATGCGGGCGATGCGCCGTTCGAGCTGATTGGCATTGAGCTGAAGTCCTGAGAAAGCAGAAGGCTGTAGTTCACAGTAAAAAGAAGCCCCGGTTTCCAAGCCGGGGCTTTCATGGTTGCGGAGTCTTGCGATGTTCTCGTTTTTATAGCCTGTGTGCTTGAAGAATTCGCGAAGCTCATTCAACAGCTCATAGCTCGCAAGCCTTTTTCATCCCGTGCCCGGTAAGGCGTCACAGGAGGAAACTCGACTCATACGGCTGGAACGGATAGAGCGCAGTTCAGAAGAGAGCTGACCGCAGGTGCAGAGCGAGGCCGGAAATCCGTCTCAGCGAGCGGACCTCATTTTCAGATAATTTCCGGTTAGCTGATGATTAGACTACTGCCGAATGACAAAGGACTCAAGGAGAAGCGTAGGAACGCGGTGGCTACGCAGCGAATCGCCATGAGGCGAGCAAGTGAAGTGTTGTAATAGGGAGGATTAACAGCAATTACAGGAGCTTACCGTCGGCGAGGTCACGGATAAGTCCACGGTCGGCGGCCAGAAAGTCATAGCCGGGGAGGTCTTTGAGCGGAACCCAGCGTACATCGTTGAATATGCGGTTGATTAGCGCGCCCTCGAAGGAGTGGACTGAGAAAAACTGGAGGTCCACGGCGCCTCCGTTGCGGTAGGTGTGGTGAATGTGGATGATGGGAGAGTCAATTTTGGCTTGAATGCCTAGTTCTTCGTCAAGCTCACGCGCGAGGGCCTGCTCCGGTGTTTCACCGGGCTCGATTTTGCCGCCCGGGAACTCCCATTTAAGGGCCATAGCCTGATTGGGACGGCGTTGGCAGATGAGGACCGTGTCGGCGCGCAGGATGAGCGCTGCGGCGACCCGGCGAACCGTCTTTACCCTTTCCTGTTCAACATTCGTATCCACGCACTTCCAGTTTAGACCTCCTCACGCAGGAATTGGGGCGATGCGGCGAACGGATGGTCCGGTTGGAGGGCCAAAGACTTCAGGATGGATGGCGGAGGCGAGGGCATGGAGTCCGTGGATGAGAGAGGGAGCTGGTGTGTTGAGCAACTCGTCTGCAATGCAGTAAACCCTGGACTCGTGCACTGCGGGAAGAGATTGCCAGTGACGTCTGGTAATGATTTTTTCGAGAGGCACGCGGCTGCCAGCCCCGCACCAGGCGGCCAAAATAATCTCCGGCTGGATGGCAGCGACGGCCTCTGGAGTGGTGGTTGTGCCAGGAGTGCCCAGGAAGCGGCCTCCCGCAATCTCAATGAGTTCGGCAACCCAGGGCTGCGAGTGGATAAGAGGTTTGCCCCATTCCTCGCAATAGACAAGAGGGCGTGAGGAGAGAGACTTTGTCCGGACGCGGATGGAGTCAATGGCGGTATACATGGAGGCAACGACGGCCTCGCCTCTCTCGGGGATGTTTAGTGTGCTGGCAATGAGGCGGATGTCGTCGAAGACGTCGGCGAGGGTGTGAGGGGCGAGGGCGAGAACAGGGTATCCGGATTTGAGAATGGCAGCGAGGGATTCCTGACGGTAGGGGACCGAGGCAATAATGAGGACTGGCGGTCCAGGCAGCCGCTTCGTTTGGTCACTTTCACTGGTCGCGGGGCCAGCTCCTTGTACGACGGCTGTAAGCTCCTCCGTCCGCGCGGCCCAGGAGTCGTGAACGATGGGGAGGTCGCGCTGGCGTAGTTCTGGTACCGCGTCGAGGCAGTATCGAGTGCAGGCGGCCAGAGAGTCGAGGCAGCCGAGGCGTTCAAGGATCAGGGTGACGCTCGGCTGGAGGGAGATGATCTTCATGGGGCTGTTCCACACTTAGAGCTTGGGGTCCGTGAGGATGGACCCGGGGTAAAACACCGGCCAGTTGCGCTGGGCGGCGCTTTCAAGCAATGCCGGAGATGGATTGACCGGATAGGGGTGGTCTGCGATGGCCAGCATGGCTTCGTCGTGAATGGAGTTGCCGAAGACAGCGTCAGGGCGAGTGATGCCTACGCGATTGAGAGCGTCGACTTTGGCCGGGCCGGTAGGAACGTCGATGAGGTCACTGGTGATGCGGCCCTCGTGGACGCGGACGCGGGCCGAAAGCACGCGATTAGCGGGAATGTTGAAGCGGCTGACGCCCTCCTCAATGACCCAGTTGTTGGTGGAGCTGACTGCCCAAATGTCTGTCCCGCGGGTCTGGAGTTTCGCGATGAGGTTGCGCAGCTCGGGGAAGATGTGTGGCTCAACGTGCTGGCGGAAGTAATCGGCGGCAGCGCGGCGGAGCTCGTCTTCGTGAAGGTCGGCGTAGAGCTGGACCATTTCGCCGCAGATCTGCTCTTCTGAGACGTCGCCGGTGAGATAGAGGCGATACTGGGCGTCGATCCAGTCGCTGGAGTTGCGAGAGACGAGACCCTGGTCAATGGACCAGACCATGAATCCGTAGCCGGCGTCGCCGCTCCAGAGTGTACCGTCGCAGTCGAAGACGGCGATGGAAGGGGATATTGATAACACGGACTGCTCGAACTCGGCGAGCGAGTAGCGTTCGGGGGAGGTGTGGATGGTGGACAAGATTTGCTCCTGAGTCTCTCTATATTTTGCTGGATATACGGGCAAATTGCATTATCAGGAGTTGAATGAAAGCGCGAATAACGATGATCGACTAGGTTCCCCTCTGATTTGCCGCAACGAGCCAAATTGAGCATGGCCGATAATCGGAGGTATGAGTGCGGAGCGCAATACGGAGCTGTTGCGGGAGTATGTGGCGTATCTGCGCGTGGAGAAGGGGCTGCGTCCGCTGAGCTGCGAAGCGTATGAGCGCGACCTGCTGCAGTTTGCCGAGTATCTGGAGGGTGAGGGCGTTCTGCTGCTTGCGGTGCGGCATGCACAGGTGGCGGGATTTCTGGAGCATTTGAAGCGTCATGGCGTGGAGAGCCGGTCAGCGGCGAGGAAGCTGTCGTGCCTGCGCGGGTTCTACAAATGGCTGCTGCTGGACAAGAGAATTGAGCGCGATCCGACGGTAAACCTGGAGTCTCCGACGACCTGGAAGGTACTGCCAAAGTCGTTGGCGGAAGCGGAAGTAGAGACGATGCTGGAGCGCGCGAATCTTGAGCGCACAGGCGGAGTGAAGGCGGATGCGGTGGCGCTTCGAGACAGGGCGATTCTGGAGCTGCTGTATGCAGGCGGGCTGCGCGTTTCGGAACTGACGGGGTTGCGTGAAGAGGATTTGTCTCTCGAAGCGGGACGCGTGCTGGTGCGGGGCAAGGGCGATAAAGAACGGATTGTTCCGCTGGGCCGGGCAGCGGTAGAGGCGATCGAGACCTACCTGCGAGACGGCAGACCGCATTTGGCACGGAAGCGCGGGCGTGCGAGTGGGAACCTGTTTCTTTCAGTGCGTGGCGTGGCGCTGACCCGGCAGTGGATTTGGCAGATGGTGAAGGCAGCAGACGGGCATGCGAGCCCGCACATGCTGCGTCACAGCTGTGCGACGCACATGGTGGAACACGGCGCAGACCTGCGCACGGTGCAGACGCTGCTGGGCCATGCGGATATTGCGACAACGCAGGTGTATACACACTTGGCGCTGGGGCGATTGAAGGCAGTGCACCGGGCGCATCATCCCCGAGGGGCGAAGGCGAACATATGAGCGCAAAGCCAGAGATAGTGTCGCGAATAGAGGAGTTTCTGACGGCGATGACTCATGAGCGAGGGGCTTCGCCGCATACACTGCGGGCGTACGAGCGCGAGTTGCGAAACTTTGCGGCCTATATGGTCAAAGGGCGTGGAACGCTGATAGCCGTAGGTAAGATCGAGCACCAGCAGATACGCGCATATTTGAGCGAGTTGTATGGGCGGGGACTGACAAAGGCGTCGGCAGCGCGGGCGCTGGCGGCGATACGCTCGTGGTTCAAGTGGTTGGCGCGGCGAGGGTATGTGGAGCAGAACCCTGCGACCCTAGTGGCGACTCCTAAACTGCCCAAGCATTTGCCGAGGGTGCCGACGATTGAGCAGATGAATCGCGTAGTGGATGAGGCCGCGGACGAGACAGCAGCCTGGCCTGAGCGCGATCGCGTGATCTTTGAGCTTCTTTATGGGTGCGGGATTCGTAACGCAGAGCTGGTGGGGATGAACCTCGGCGATATTCACTGGGCGAATGAGGCGATTCTGGTACGTGGCAAGGGGCGCAAGGAGCGGCAGGTTCCGCTGGGAGATGCGGCGACGATGGCATTAAGGGCGTATCTGCCGGAGCGCGCAAAGCGGCTGGAGACTGCGGGCAAGCGTACGGACGCACTGCTGGTGAATGCCCGGATGAGAGGCGAAGGGCGGCTGACGACGCGGAGCGTCGGGCGCATTGTGAAGCGGATTGCGATAGCGCAGGGGCTGCCGTCGGAGGTGCATCCGCATACACTGCGGCATGCGTTTGGAACGCACATGCTGGAGGA
>JASHUR010000193.1 GCA_030039895.1 Acidobacteriaceae bacterium
CCTCGGGGCCGAATTTGGGCCTGCTGCAGCTGGCGCATTTTCCAGCGATGACTTGTTCGGCGCCGGCCTGATGCTGGAGGGTCTCCAGAACTTTCCTACGCGGTTGAGCGCGCCGATTGCTCTTTATAACCTCGGTTTCTATGGGCAGGACCAGTGGAAGGCGACGCCGAACTTCGAATTCACGGCCGGAGTTCGTGTAGAGCACAACTCCAACCCGATCTGCGTGATAAACTGCTTTGCGCACTTCAGCGGCAGCTACAATCAGGTAACAGCGGGACTGGATACTCCATACAACAAGGTGATCCAGTCTGGTCTGAGTAGTACCTTCGACAATTATCAGAAGGTCACGGTTAATCCCCGCCTGGGCTTTACCTTCTCTCCGCCGAATCATCCCTACACCCTATTCCGCGGCGGCTTCGGAATGTTCAGCGACATCTTTCCGGCAACGGTTGCCGATGACCTGTTGAGCAACCCCCCGCTGAACCCGTCGTTTTCGAGTTTGTTCGACCTCGTCGATCCTTCGCAGCCGGGAAGCTTTACGCAGTCGCTGGCCGCGGTCAACCAGGCATTTGTTAAGGGTTTCGCCAACGGCGGGAGCTATGACACGATCTCGACTGCGGACCCCAACTTCACACAGCCGAACATCACGAATGCTGATGCAAAGATCCACTATCCAACCTACGAAGAGTGGAGCCTGCAGTGGCAGCAGCAGATGGGACGCCATACCAGCTTCCAAGTCGGTTATGTGGGCAACCACGGCTACCATGAGCCGGTGGTCAACAACGGCGTGAACAGTTATGGCTTTGGCGGAGCGCCGGCGAGTGCTACGCTGCCCGCTTTTGCCGAAGTTACAGAAATCCAGAGTGTGGCCACCTCAAATTACAACGGAATCATCGCGACAGTGAAGGAACAGTCGAAGTATGTGACTGCGGTAGCGAACTATACGTGGAGCCATGCACTTGACGAGATCTCCAACGGCGGTTTCCTGCCATTCGGCGGTAACGGAACCAACCCGATCGATCCATTCGATTTGGCTCTGTCGAACTATGGCAACGCCGATTACGACATCCGTCATAATTTCAACGGCAACTACATTATTAACCTTCCCTATTTTGGCGGACCGAAGATGCTGACGGACGGCTGGATGCTGGGCGGCACGCTCTTCTGGCATACCGGGTTCCCGTTCAGCGTGACGGACAGCACGGTTACCGGCGCTCTGGAGCCGAACTATGGCGGCACAATGTTGGCGAAGATTACTAACCCGAACGTGCCCCGCCATTGCGGGAAGTCCGCGATTACGACCGGCTGCCTAGGTCCTGCCATTGGGCTGTCCGGCTCGAATTTCGCTGATCCGACCTCATTTTACGGGGCGCAGCGGCGCAACCAGTTCTTTGGACCGGGCTACTTCAACACAGACTTCACGGTGGCGAAGAGCTTCAAGGTTCCGGGTCTTGAAACAGGATCGTTCAAAGTGGCGGGTCAGGCTTACAATGTGCTGAACCATCCGAACTTTGCGAACCCTGTCTTTGACGCGGACACCACGTCGGGATTCGGCACGATTCAGAGCACGGTCAGCGTGCCAACCAGCGTGTACGGATCATTCCTGGGTGGCGATGCATCGCCTCGCATCATCCAGCTCAAGGCGGAGTTCCGATTCTAGGTTCTCTCGTTTGCATGGAAAGAGGGCGGCTTCGGCCGTCCTCTTTTCTTTTGCCAGAGAAGTTGGGATGCCGGACAACAAGGGGTTACGGTAGCCTTGTATGCTCTGGTATTACCGATCAGATACTCTCCGGGCCAACTCCGAGGAATGTGAACGCATCTCTAATCATAAGCACTAAAACGATTCAGAGAGCCATGACCCCCATTATTCTTCTTGTTGACGATAACGCCATCCAAGCCGCGACGAGAAGGGGTGTTCTCCTTAAGACTGGCCGGGCAGTGGCGCTTGCGACCGGAGCCGAGATGGCCCTGGAGATGCTCAATGACGACGCGTTGCGGGAATCGATTGGGCTGGTGATTACCGACCATCTGATGCCGGGAATCAATGGGCCAGAGTTTGTCGAGCGGCTGAGGGAACAACTGCCGTCGGTCCCGGTGATTGTGCTCAGCGGCTATCCGGACGTTGAGCCGGAGTATGTGGGACTGAACATAGTCTTTCGCGCCAAGCCGATTGCTCCGGATCATCTGATTGCGCTCACGACCTCGCTTCTAAAGCCTCCATTGACAAAAACAGCCTGATATTTTTTGGCCGGGCGACTGTAAGCTGGATGCTGTATGTTGACCCGATCCTTGCTGGCAGCATTCCTGATCCTTGTTATTCCAATCACTGACCCCTGGACCACGCGCTGGCTGAAGCGTTCGACTGACCCGGCCAAGAAGGTAAAGGCCTACGCGTCCACTGTTGTATTGCTGTGGCTCGCGTCGTTCGCGGTGTGGAGTTCGGAACGTCCGGGCTTCCTATATCGAGCGCGCCACGGGGACGTGGTAAAGGGTCTTACGGGAAACAACTTTGTAATTGGCTGTGCGATCGGCGTAATAGCAGCGCTTCTGGTGCAGGTGGTGTTGATCCGCAAAAAGCCGAAGCTGGCGGCCGCCGCCAAGAAGCAGATGAAGAAGTTTGATTTCTTCCTGCCCTTCACGGCGCGAGAACGGGCGTGGTTTGCCGTGGTGAGCGTTACGGCGGGGATCTGCGAGGAGACGCTGTACCGGGGTTTTCTGTTTCACTACTTCAGGGATGTGTGGCATCTGGGCCTGCTGCTGGCGGTGGTGGCGTCGTCGGTGGTGTTTGGACTGGCGCACGGATATCAGGGGATATCGGGCATGGTTGGTACGGGTGTGATTGGCGGAGTGCTGGCGCTTATCTACCTGGCGGCAGGTTCGCTGCTGGCGCCGATGATCTTCCATGCGCTGATCGACCTGAGAATACTAATATTTCCGGTTCCTGATGCTGGGCCGGAGCCATTGCCGGTGGTTGCGGAGTAGATTTCTGAGTCCGCCCGGTAAATGACGTGTGCGGAGGCGCGCAATTCTCTGACAGGTGTGATGTGGGTCACTTTGCCGTGGATGGGTGAGTCTGCGACAATGAATGCGTTAACCAATGCCTACATTTGGCAGTTTCGCTCTCCTGCTCGCCCTCGCTCTGAGCGCGTACACGCTGTTGGCCGGGGGAGTGGCCCTGCGCCAGATTGCAACCGGAGGGCGCGGACGCGTGGCTCCCGAACGGCTGGCGGAGACGGCGCGCCGGGCCGGCATCGGGACATTCATCGCGACGTCGGCGGCGGCATTTGCGCTGGTATGGTGCGCGTTCACCAACGATTTTTCAGTGGCGTACATCCTGCACCACTCGAATCGGGCGCTGCCGGGGCCGTACAAGTTCGCGGCGCTGTGGTCAGGGCAGGAGGGATCGCTGCTGCTGTGGGCGTGGCTGCTGGCAGCTTACGGATTTGTGCTGCGAGTGCGGCACAAGGTGGACGTAAAGCTGACGGCGTATGCCTCGACGATTCTGGGCGGGATACAGGTCTTCTTTCTACTGCTGCTGAATTTTGCGGCGATGCCGTTTTCGCTGGTGAGGGGGGCGGTGCCAGCGGACGGTTTTGGGCTGAATCCGCTGCTGCAGTATCCGGAGATGGTGATTCATCCGCCGATGCTGTATCTGGGATATGTGGGTTTTGCGGTGCCGTTTGCATTTGCGCTGGGCGCGCTGATGATGCGGTATCCGGGCGAGAAGTGGATCCACATTACGCGGCGCTGGACGATGGTGACGTGGCTGTTTTTGACGTGCGGCATTTTTCTCGGCATGCACTGGGCGTACTCGGTGCTGGGCTGGGGCGGCTACTGGGGCTGGGACCCGGTAGAGAATGCGTCGCTGATGCCGTGGCTGACGGGAACGGCGTTTCTGCATTCGGTGATGATGCAGGAAAAGCGCGGCATGATGAAGAGCTGGAACGTGTGGCTGATCTTTTCCACATTCATGCTGGCGATCTTTGGGACGCTGCTGACACGCTCGGGGCTGGTGAGCTCGGTGCATGCGTTTGCGCAGAGCCCGATCGGGAACTGGTTCTGGGTGTTCCTGGTGATTGTGTTTGCGGTGTGCCTGTTTACATACATTCTGCAGCGCGATCATCTGAAGGCTGAGAACAAGATTGAGTCGCTGGTTTCGCGCGAATCGAGCTTCCTGTTCAACAATCTGGTTTTGCTGGCGGCATGCTTTACGGTGCTGTGGGGGACACTGTTTCCGATCCTGTCAGAGTATGTAGTCGGCAATAAAGTCACGGTAAGCGCGCCGTTCTATAACCGGGTGGCGGTGCCGATTGGACTGTTCCTGCTGTTCCTTACCGCGATCGGGCCGCTGCTGGCGTGGCGCAGCTCGTCGTTCCGGAGCATCCGCAAGAACTTTGTGGTTCCGCTGATCGCGGCGGCGGTGACAGGCGTTGTGGTGATCGCGTGCGGCGTGCATCCGTGGGACATTTTTACAACCACGCATCAGGGTTCCTTCTATGCATTTGTTGCGTACTGCCTGGGCGCGCTGGTGGTGACGGCGGTTGGGTCAGAGTTTTTGCGCGGTGCAAAGGTGATCTCGCGGAATACAGGAAAGAATTTGCTGGCGTCGGTGGTTCAATTGACGCGCCGCAACACGCGGCGGTACGGCGGATACATTGTTCACTTTGGCGTAGTGGTGATTATTATCGGCTTCTCGGGGCAGGCATTTAACCAGACCCAAGAGCAGGAGCTGGCTCTGCACCAGAGCATTCACATCGGGCCGTACAAGGTGGAGTGTGAAGGGTATTCGCAGGACACGAATCCGAACTACGACACGGAGTACGCACTGCTGAATGTGTACAAGGATGGGCAACTCGTGACGAAGATGGCGCCGGAGCGACGGTTCTATAACGCGAGCCAGCAGCCGCTGACGGTGGTCTCGAACCACTCGACGCCGGCATGGGACCTTTATGTGATTTATGCGGGCAAGAATCCCGATACCGGGCAGCCGATTGTCCGGGTGTTTCTGAACCCGCTGGTGATGTGGATATGGATCGGGGTGGCGATTGTTGTGTTCGGGACGGGGCTGGCGCTGGTTCCGAACTTATCAGCAGCATTGGCGGCCAGCCGGGTGCGTGTGCCAGCCCAGGCAGTGGCGCTGACTGCGCAGGGTGATGACTGATGAGAGGACCCGGACCCACAGGACGAGCGATTGCGAAAGTTACGTTGATTGCGCTGGCGTTGGGCATGATCGCCGCGCTGAGCATGGGCGTGAGTGACAGCGGCACGCGCTTTAATGATCTGGGCAATAAGCTGATGTGTACGTGCGGCTGCGGACAGGTGCTGCTGCAATGCAATCATCTGGGCTGCCCGGCGCTGGCGCGCGAGACCGCCGAACTGCACGCCGATATTGCGGCAGGCATGAGCAATAATGCAATTCTGATTGCATTCCAGAATGAATACGGCCCGACGGTGCTGGCCGCGCCGATGCTTACAAAGTTCAACATGATTGCCTGGATCGTGCCACCGCTGTTGCTGGGGCTGGGAATTCTGGGAACGGTTCTGCTGGTGAGGCGCTGGAGGCAAAGAGCAGCGGCGATGCCACCGGTACAGCAGTCGGCAGAGATCCGGGCGCTGCGGGACCAGGTGCGGAGGGAGACAGAGCTGTGATTGAGCTTAGTTGCATCCTGCTTACGCTGGGCATTGGATTTTATGTGTTTTATCCGGACCGCAACGTTGCGGCGCAGACGCAGAAGACGCGACTGGAGTATCTGCGCGAGCGCAAAGAAGTGCTGTACGACAACCTGCGCGACTTGAACTTTGAATACCGGGCCGGGAAGTATGTAGAGGAAGACTATCGCGCGCAGCAGGCGATCCTCGAAAATGAAGCGGCCGGCGTGATGGCCGAAATTGAACAGATCGAGACCCAGGTCAGCTCCCACCGGAGCCAAAGCAGGGCTTGAATGGGGCGCACTCCGTTAGATGATGATGGCAAGGAAGAACATGAAGCTCGTTCCAACTCTTAGCGCGGTTGCGCTGCTGGCAGTGTCGATTGCCGCGCAGGCTTCAACCGTAACCGGCGACGTTATTGACAAGACCACGAACAAACCGGCGGCCGGGGATACGGTAGTGCTGATCGCCCTACAGGGCGGCATGCAAGACATGGCGCAGACGACAACAGATGCGCGGGGGCATTTTTCCATTAACGTGCCGGACAATAATACGCACCTGATCCGCGTGGAGCACCAGAAGGCTGCGTACTTTGAGCCGCTGACGCCGGGCATGACGCATGTGAACGTCACGGTGTACGACGTGGGAGCGAAGATTCCCGGGGTCACTACAGAAGCTGATGTGATTCGCATGGAGGCCGGGCAGCAGGGCCTGCAGGTGGTGCAGAACTATTTTGTAAAGAACGCGTCGAACCCGCCGCGCACGCAGTTCAGCGCGCATGCGTATGACGTGTATCTGCCGCCGGACGCGAAGATCATTGCCGCGGCCGCGATGGGGCCCGGGGGAATGCCCGTGTCATCTTCTCCCATGCCGCAAGGCAACGGCCTGTATTCGTTTGTTTTCCCGTTGCGGCCGGGCGAAACACGCTTCCAGCTGAGCTATACGCTGCCCTACAACGGCAGTTACAAGTTCACTCCGCGGGTGTCTCTGCCGACGGCGAATCTGGCGGTGATGCTGCCGAAGAGCATGAGCTTTCAGGGGGCTTCCGCATTCCAACCAGCGAATGTGGACGACAGCGCGCAGACGTATCTGGCAAAGAATGTGGCGCCGTCGCAGGCGCTGGCATTCACGGTTTCAGGCACGGGCATGATGCCACGCGATGCGGACCAGGGCGGCGACCAGGGAGCGGACGCGCAGGGCGACAATGGAGGCGGCCAGGCTTCCGCGGCCGCTGATGACCGGCCAGGAGGGGGATTGGGGAATCCGATTGACACGCCCGATCCGCTGCAAAAATACAAGTATTGGATCCTGACCGGGCTGGCGCTTCTGCTGGTGGTGGCTGCGGCATTCTTTCTGCGTGGCAAACCGGCTGAATTGGCGGCTGGCGCGGGTGGAGCGGGGACCGCAGGGCCGATGCCTTCGCCACTCGCTCCGACGCCTCCCAGCGGCAATTCCGGGTCACTGATGGCCGCCCTGAAGGATGAGTT
>JASHUR010000194.1 GCA_030039895.1 Acidobacteriaceae bacterium
GCAACTATGGCTTTTCTCGCCGCGCACAGCGCCCTGCGCACCAACACCGCCGAGTCTATCGCGCGCCTCACCGGAGGAGAGTTCTTCCACTTCCACAACGCTTCGACTCTCCAGCGCGCGCTCATCGGCGTCTCAAACGACGTGCCGAACTACTATGTCCTCAGTTTCACGCCCACTTCACCCACGCCCGGCCTGCATGCACTTCGCCTTGAGCTCAAAGACCTGCCCCAACTGCGCCTCCAGTACCGCCCCGAATACTGGATTGACGCCGACGCCACACCTTAAGGCATTCTCGAAACGCTCTAGTCCGGAAATGCAATAAGTAGGCGCGCCCTTTACATCTTTTCAGTCTCGCTCTGCATGCTTATTCCGAACCGTCCCACACCCGCGCCCGGCATTCCGGGCTTCACCTCGGGTTTGGGCTCGCCCGGACGCCTGGCGCGCAGGTTGTCCACCGCGTAGTCGATAAACCGCTCTCTGCCCACGCCGTGCCCGGCGGGCTTCGCCGCCGTCTCGCCCCCGCGCTTCACGCGCAGGTTGTCCACCGCATAGTCGATAAACCGCGCGTCAAAGTGCGGATCTTCGCCCATAAACCGGCATGTCGCTACTACCTGGTCAACAATAAACCGCGGATGATACGCGGCCAGCTCCAGTTCTTTCTCCACCGTGACCTTGTACACAATCCGGTCAAACACCGCGCGGTCAAACTCCATCCCCAGCTTTCCGCACTCCCTCGCAAAAATCTCTTCGTAGTTCTTCATCGTCGGCGCGCCTACTTCAATCTTGTACGGCAGGCGTCGCAAAAACGCGGGGTCCATCAGGTCTTCCGGATCGATGTTCGTCGAAAAGATGACCAGTTCCTCAAACGGAACGCTGAAGCTCTTGCCTGTGTTCAGCTTCAGGTAGTCCATGCGGCTTTCCAGAGGCACAATCCACCGGTTCAGCAGCGCTGTCGGACTCACCAGCTGCCGCCCGAAGTCATCAATCAAAAAGCACCCGCCCAGCGCCTTTACGTGCAGCGGAGCCTCGTAGAAGTGGGCTGTCTCGCTGTACCGCAAATCCAGCATCTCGAGGGTCAGCTCGCCTCCCGCCACCACAAACGGCCGCTTGCAGGGAACCCACCGCTCGTCGTATACGTTCATCCTCACAAAGCTCAGGTCGCCCTCGTCGTCCGTATTTGTCGGAGTCAGCGGAGCATGCAGGCTCGGGTCATACACCCGGATGATCTGCCCCTCCACCACGATCGCGTAGGGAACGTACACAATGTCGTCAAACATGCTCGTAAAGCGCATCGCAACGGACGTTTTCCCGTTGCCCGGAGGCCCGTACATCAAAATCGCTCGCCCCGAGTTCAACGCAGGTCCCACCTGCTCCTTGATGCCCCGGTCAAACGTCAGGTCCTTCAGAGCCTCTTCAATGTCAGCAAGCGAAATCACCTCGTTGGTGACCTTTTGCAGATTCACGCGATCGGTGAACTCTTCCAGCGTCACCGGAGCCGGCCCCGAATACCGTACCTGATCCAGCGCATCCAGCGTCCACTGCTTTCCGTGGTCCGTCATCGAGTAGCAAAGTTCTGACAGGTTGCTCGCATCCCGCGACCCCAGCGACTGCAGCAGTTGCCGGTCTACCGCCTCTTTCACCAGGTCCAGAACAATGTGGTAGGGCAGCTTGATCGCTTCCACAAACTGCCGCACGCTCTCCAGTCTGCCGGAGTAGATCACCTTCATCAGCATGCCCAGCAACTCGGTCTCGTCGATGCCGGTCGCCGCGATGTCCGCAGGCTCCTGCGGCATCCGCGCCAGAAACCCGTCCAGCACCTGCTGCTCCAGTGCGCCCATTTCCACCAGGACCGCACCCAACCGCCCACCGCGCTCCTTCTGGATCCGCAGCGCCTCCACCAGTTGCGCCATGGTGATCAGCTTGGCGCCGATCAGCAGGTCGCCTAAACGCATCCGGCCTCTGGCTGCATGTCCCTCCCCGCTTCGCTTCTTCTGGTCCGAAGCATTGCGGAACTCGATCACTTTCTCGTTTAACGTTAAAGCCGCCTGCATCTCCATCTCAAACTCCGTCGAGTGTCCCAAAGCAGAAAAAATCCCTTGTTCCTCCCCAGGAGCACACAACGCGGCTCTCGTCGCGGCCGCAACAAACAGGGGCAACAATGCCATCCATCCCCCGGTTGTGGAGACAGCATGCCGTCGGCTCGGCGTCAGAAGAAAAGGGTAATTGTGTTAGGTATGATATACGATTGGTTTTGACTGTCAATGTTATATCTAGGACATTGTCAGGAATCGGCCCATAATCTCGAACCAACCCCACCCAGCCGACACTGAAGTCCCACCAATACGACCCTCCAGAGCGAACAAAGAGCAAAATCCATCATTTCCAGCCGCTCTACCTGCCTCTAAACTGTGTCAAAATCGCCACAGTGTTCCGCTAGCCTGAACCGGCTGGATCGACTGTTAGCTGTTAATTGGATCGACATCTGGCGCTTCTGACGGGATTGTCCCCGGTTTCCAGGTCAGAAGCAAAACCATCCCGCCTGCGAAAAGAGTATCAACAAGCCAGGTAGCGCCGCCCAGCATATGTAACACAAGGCCGTAAAGCAATATCGAGACATGAAACGCAAAGCGCAGTATGTGACCTACTCTCCATCGTTTCAGCAGAGTCGCGGAGCTCTTGGACTGCATTGCCCTATTTTGGGCTCGCGTCATGATTCGCTGAAGGCGGAAACCATAAAATCCACAGGACACCGCAAAAAACCCGAGGATGATCTGAAAAGTAAGGCTTGGTTTCTGAGCGGTGTGAGCCGGCAAACGATAAGCCAGCCCAATCAACAGCACTGCGTATACAACAAAACAAGTTTGGATTACACGCATCTGCTTTTGAGGCTTCATCAACAAACTCCGCATCTCGAAGGCGATTTGACAACTAGCTCTTGTACGGAAGCCACAACAGCTTACGAAGCTTGGTTCTCCGAATCAAGCACAATTACGGCCGCTGGCTACGCATGACTCCTGAATTTATAACCGTTCGCCCGCATCGCTTTTCAACCCCTCACCCGCTGGTACACTCTCCTACGGAGATACACCACCTTGGCCGAACTCAAACCCTCCGCCGGGCTCGCGCCTCGTCAGCGAACCCTCGCCGTCATCCCTGCCCGGCTCGGCTCTACCCGCCTGCCCCGCAAGGTCCTCCGTGAGATCGCCGGCGAGCCCATGCTGGCCTGGGTCTACCGCGCCGCGCGCGCCTGTCCGCTGCTCGACAGCGTGCTCATCGCCACCGACTCCGACGAGGTCCTCGACTTCGCCCAGCGCCACAGCCTGCCCGCCGTCTTCACGCCCGCCGACTGCGCCAGCGGAACCGACCGCGTCCACGCCGTCGCGCAGTCCATCCCAGCTGATATCTACGTCAACATCCAGGGCGACGAGCCCATGCTGCGCCCCGAGCACATCGAGGCTCTCTTAAAACCCTTCGCCATGTATGAAGTACAAATTTCAACGCTGGCTACGCCTTGCGCGCCTGACCAGATCACCAACCCGCACGCCGTCAAGGTCGTCACCGCCGCCAGCGGACGCGCCCTCTACTTCTCCCGCGCCACCATCCCTTATGACCGCGACCAGCAGGGAAGTGCGCGCTACCTCAAGCATCTGGGCATCTACGCCTACCGCAAGGCCGCGCTCCAGCAGTTCCCAACCCTCCCGTCCTCTACGCTTGAGGCCACCGAGAAGCTCGAACAGCTTCGATTCCTGGAAAATGGCATCGACATCTACGTGGCCGAGACGCCCTGGGACACCATCGGCGTCGACACCGAAGAAGACCTCCAGCGCGTCGAACAAATCCTCCTCGCCGCCAAAGTCGGCTAGTCCAAGG
>JASHUR010000195.1 GCA_030039895.1 Acidobacteriaceae bacterium
CATGCTAGACCCTTCATTCGCCTGCCGGAATCTGTGGCTGCCTCTGTCTACTCGCCTTTGTATTTCACAAAGAGGTCAGGAAACTCCGCTTTGAGCGCGGCGATCTTGGGCCGGTCGCAGATGTAGATGTACGGATTGTCGGGATGATTGAGCGCATAGTCCTGGTGGTAGGCCTCAGCCGGGTAAAACGCCTTGAGTGGAACAACCTGCGTCACAATCGGCCTTGGAAACACGTGCGCCGCATCAAGTTGAGCGATGTACGCATCAGCTAGGTGCTTCTGCTCGTCGTTGGCGTAGAAGATAACCGAGCGGTAGGAACGGCCGATGTCATTGCCCTGGCGATTGAGCTCCGTCGGATCGTGTGCAACGGAGAAGAAGATGCGTAGAAGCTGCCCATAGGTGATCTTCGACGGGTCATAGACCACACGCACACTCTCCGCGTGGTTGGTCGTCTCAGAGGAGACGTCTTCGTAGTTCGCCGTTGCAGCCGAGCCACCAGAGTAACCCGCGGTGGTCTGGACGACTCCCTTCACTCGCTCGAAGACGGCCTGCGTGCCCCAGAAACATCCTCCGGCAAAGACCGCCGTAGCCCGTGAGGGGCTGGAAGCGAGGTGCGCATCCACGTTAGGCGGAGGCACAGGGGACTTGGTGGCCGCCTGGCAGCTCAGCAGCGGCAATCCGGCAAAAAACAGGACAGCAATGCGTGCAATGGATCGGAACATGATTTTCTCCCATGTTATTTGAGTACGCACGCCGGGAAACGTTACATGCTCTTTCGTCTGGATGAAAACAGCGCCGGGAGACATGGCACGAAGCACTTCGTACAATGGCGACGTGACTAACAAGAAGACGACTGCTCAAACGAAGAAGGCTGTGCGCCCGTCCGCAAAGCCCCAGCCGATGAAAACATGGTTTAACCCGGAAGCCATCGACTTTCTTCGTAAGCTGAAGCGAAACAACCGGCGCGAGTGGTTTGAGGCGCGGCGCGACGTATACGAGCGCGAACTGAAGCAGCCGATGCTGGCGCTGATTGAGCAGTTGCTGCAGGGCATGATGGACTACGCGCCGGACCATCTGCGTTCACCGCAGAAGTGCATGTTGCGCATCTATCGCGACATTCGCTTCTCTGCCGATAAGAGTCCATACAAGACCAATCTTGCCGCGTGGTGGACGCGCAACGGCCTCGAGAAGACCTCGGGCGGCGGGTACTATCTGCACCTCAGCCCGACAGAGCTGATCATCGCCGCTGGTGTTTACATGCCTCCAAAGGAACAGCTGTTCGCGATCCGCAGCCACCTGGTTGCGCATCACGGAGAATTTCAACGGCTGATTGAGAACAGGAAACTGCGGGCAAAGTTTACCTTGCACGACCCCAACGCGCTCACGAAACCGCCGAAGGGCTTTCCCCCCGAGCACCCGGCAATGGAGTGGATCAAGTGGCGGCAGTGGGGCGTGATTGCCGAACTGTCTCCGGAGGAGGCGCTGAAGCCGAAGCTGGCGGCGACGGTCGAAGAGCGTTTCAGACTGGCCGCTCCACTTGTCGATTTCCTCAACGAGCCGCTGCTGCGCGCTGCCCGCACCGCAAGAAAACCGCTGTTCGGCCTTTACTGAAGCGGGTCAACGGGCCTACACTCGACAGCAGTATCACAGCTCGTGGCGCGCCCCAGCCGTCGCCCTTCGCGCCTTGTCAATCCCCCGATTTCCGGTCTGAAATCGCAAAATCTCTGGAAAAACCGAAGAAAACCGGAAAAAACCTGTGGAAACTGGGCTTTTGCTGTTGACAAAGGCGTCCAAAAGACGCAAGGTAAACGGCGGTGGGTTCTCTCGGACCCGCATAAACACAGGGCTTCCAAGCTGCGGCTGCGAGGCTCCGGCTGGTGGAATGCGGAGAGGAACGACCTTGCAGCTACGAACCGGTTGCATCCGGTTCGAGCACAAACGAACCAGGAGGAAATAACTATGGCAACAACCATGACCAAGACCGCTCTCGTTCGCCAGATGGCGGAGAAGCTCGAATTGACCAACAAGCAGTCAGCTGCTTTTCTTGACCTGCTTGCCGAGACAGCGATCAAGGAAACCAAGAAGAACGGCGTCTTCGTGATCCCCGGACTCGGCCGTCTCGTGAAGGCAGAGCGCAAGGCGCGCATCGGCCGCAATCCACAGACCGGCGAGCAGATCAAGATCAAGGCCAAGACGGTCGTGAAGTTCCGTGTGGCCAAGGCAGCCAAGGACGTGATCGCGCCGCCGAAAAAGTAGCGGTTCACAGCCAAGCCAGGGCAGCTGTATCCCGAAGACTGAGCATTCAAGTCGACCCTACCAGCCGGGAACGGCGACGCTGAAAAGCCTCAACAGATCGCAGTTACCTTGGCTTTGCACTTGATGGCAGCCGCCGCCATACACCCACAGCACGCGGCAAACAGACTAAAGGGAGAGGGAGACGGATTGAGGCCCGTCTCCCCTTTTCTATTCAGGCCGGCTTCACGACAATGGCCCGTACGACCAGCGAGATCCCAAAACAGACAAGCAGGGCCTGTATGAGCAGTTGCGCGTTGTAGCGCCATGCCAGAACCGCGAAGCAGCCGGTCATGGTGAGCTGAAATGACTCTGCCATCGCAGCCTGCATCCAGTGTGGCTTCGCAGAAGATCCAGGCACGCGCGCAACAAGACTTGGGACCAGGCGCGGGACACGGCTCTTGTATGCAAGGTACGCTGCGCCCTGCTGTGATTCAAGGAAGCGCTCTTCGCGAAAGATCAGTCGCATATGCTGCACTGCAAGCGCAAGCACCATAAAGACAGCCCCTGACGGAGGCATCAGCACAGCCATGGCCAGCGCAAACAAATAGCTGCCGAAGTAGAGCGGGTTCCGGAGGTAGCGATAAGGTCCCGCGGCCACCACGCCATCGGCGTGCAAGCCTGACGAGTGGACGACGGTACTGCCCAGATAGGCTGTGCCCCAGATACGGAAGATAGTTCCGGCGGCCGCGAGGACGATGGCAACGATGGTCACAACGACTGTAGCGGTCTCCAGCGGTAGTAAGCGCGAAAGCTCGCCGGAGAGTTCAAGCCAGGTGGAGGACGCCGGAAAGATTCCACCGGTGTAACGAAGCCAGGGTGCCCAGAAGCCAATGAAATAGATCGCAAATCCGATCCACAAGCGAAATCTGAATTCAAACTGCGTTGCCTGCACTTATCCGTCCTTGCAAATATGTAACAAATATAGTTACAAAAATATGCCTCAAAAACAACTGTTCGGCTGGCCTAATCTTCGAGCGCATCGCGAAGACGTCCGCGGGCGACGGCAAGTCGTTTCTCCGCAGCATCACGATCGATTCCGAGCTTCGACATCACAATCGCCGTCTTCACCGATCCTGCGAATCGAAGCAAGATGGCGGCATCGTCGTATTTGAGTCCCGTAATTGCAGCGACGATACGCGCGGCACGGTCGCGAAGCTTCACGTTGGTGGGCTGCACATTCACCATCAGATTGCCGTAAACATATCCAAGGCGGACCATGGCGCCAGTGGAGAGCATGTTCAACACCAGCTTGGTTGCCGTTCCGGCCTTCATGCGAGTGGAACCGGTCACCGGCTCCGGGCCCGTCACCGGAGTGATGGCGATTTCAGCTGCAGCGCCAAGAGGTGAGTCAGGAACGCAACTGAGTCCGACGGTAAACGCGCCAAGTTCACGAGCGTAGTCCATGCCACCGAGTACATAGGGAGTACGGCCGCTCGCGGCGACTCCAACCAACGCATCAGCTTGCGTGAAGCCATGCGCCTCGAGATCGAGCCTCCCTTGCCACTCATCGTCTTCCGCCCGCTCGACCGAGCGGCGCAATGCGGCATCGCCTCCTGCAAGGACCCCCTGCACCATCTCCGGCGGGGTGTTGTAAGTAGGTGGGCACTCCGAGGCATCAAGAACGCCGAGCCTGCCGGAGGTCCCGGCGCCAAGATAGAACAGTCGGCCTCCCTTTTCGAGCCGGGCGGCGATCTGATCGATGGCCAGTGCGATGCGCGGTAACTCTGGATCAACGGCTGCGACCGCCTCGCGATCAGAGGAATGCAGGACCCGCACCAGTTCCAGGGTGGTCAGCCTGTCAAGATTATCGGTAGCCGGATTGCGGGCTTCGGTCAGGAGTTGTGACAGATCGTCCATTCACGCATGGCTTTCGGGTCTGAAGTACGGCCAATGTTCTGTATAACATTGAAACTAGATAACTTTCAAAATTAAGCGCGGCGAGCGGATTCGATTGTCTCGAGCAACCCGTCAAAGTCAGAAAGGCTCGAATACTCGATAATCACGCGACCCTTGCCTTTTCTGTCCTCGATGATGACTTTGAGCCCTAGCGCGCGCTGAAGGAGATCACGAGCCTCGCGGACATTGGGATCGAGGGGTTCTTTGACCTTCTCAGCGGCTTT
>JASHUR010000196.1 GCA_030039895.1 Acidobacteriaceae bacterium
CGCACCACGCCCGGCCCTGACGCCCGGCCCACTTGCCCACAGTCACCCACTCGCTGCTACCATGTCAGCCATGAACAAACTCGCGCCATTCCTCTGGTTCAATGACAATGCCGAAGAAGCCGCTGAGTTCTACCTGAGCATCTTCCCGCACGCGCGCAAGCTCGACGAGCTGCGCTCGAAAGGCGTCGGCCCCTGGCCCGTAGGCAAAATCGCCACCATCACCATCGAGCTTGAAGGTCAGGAGATGGTCTTTCTCAACGGCGGCCCCGCGTATCAGCTCAACCCTGCCTTTTCCTTCTTCGTCCGCTGCGACTCCCAGCAGGAAATCGACACCTACTGGGACAAGCTGATCGAAGGCGGCAAACCCATGGCCTGCGGCTGGCTCACCGACCGTTTCGGACTGTGCTGGCAGATTGTGCCACGCAACATCGGCGAGCTGATCAGCCACCCCAAAGCCATGGAGGCCATGATGGGCATGGTCAAGATGGACCTGCACGCGCTCGAAGCCGCCGCACGCGAAAACTGAGGGCCGGGTGCCCCATATCTCTTCGAGACACAGCGCACGCCCGCCGCCTCATACTCGCTCATCCAAAATCACGATGCCGCTTCCAGACCTCTGCCCACGGAAACCGTAGAGGCCCGCACAGAAAAATATCCGGGTGGTCCACGCTCTCTTCATTCCGCACCCCAAGCGAATTCCCGTTGTGCCCCGCCAGGCGGCAGCCGCTAAAGATTGAGTTGGCCTCCTCGCTCGAAAGGCCGAGAACGATGATCGTAGTCGGCGGAGGCGTAGGGTAGCCCCAGTACCATTCCGAGTTCGTCGTGCCGATCGGCTCCGGCAGATGGTAAGCGCGCCCAAGAATTTCAATCGCGCCATATTCGCCATAATTCGCGGTCGTAATGCCCAGGTGCGCCTGCTCGTCCGCAGGCAGCGAGTCGCGAATCTGGGCCACCGTCCGCACCAACTGGTTCCACCCAATTTCTTCCCGCAGGTCCTCGCTATGCTGCAGAGCGTACTCCTTCAGCGGCCCGCTCGTGGCAATGGGCATAAGCCGGGCACAAACCACGGCCGAGACGAAAACAAACGCCGCAACCCACACGCTCTCCACCGTAACGCGGCCCCAGCGCGGCAGCCTGCCTAGACAGCGCTCCGCAACCACAGCGCCCATCGCCAGCAGCATCGGATACGCTCCCGCCGTGTAGTAGAACCGCCCCTTGCCCGCAAAGAAAAGAGCGACCGGAACCAGATACATCCACGCCAGCATGCGATAGCGCTGGCTGAACAGGTAACCAATCAGTCCGGCAATCCACAGCGGCGCTGCGGCAACGTTTGCGTCATAGAGAAACTGCCCTTTCCAGAAGCCGTCGGCGCGGCCTTCCGCCACATCGCGCGCGTGAATGTGCTGAAGAAACGTGTAGGAAATAAAATCGTGACGGATCAGCCAGATCAGGTTGGGCAGAAAAATAAGCAAGGCGATACCAACGCCCGCCCAGAACCATCCCGTCGCAAAATAGCGCCTCGCGCGTGTAAACACCAGCCCCGCAACGATCCCGGCGACATAAAAAACAATCGCGTACTTGGTCTCAAGCCCCAGGCCGATGGTGGCCCCGATGGCCAGCCACCACCGCGGGTCCTCCGACTTAAGCAGCTTGATAACGAAGTACGCGATCAGCACCCACCACAGCATCCCAAACGACGTGTACTGAAATTCCGTGGCCTCAAACACCGGCAGTGGTGAGAACGCGACGGCCAGAGCCGTTGTCACCTGCGCCAGCCGCCCGCCTCCAAGCTCGCGCGCCGTCAGGCCGGAGACATATATAAGGATCGCCTGCGCGATCACCGAAAACAGACGGAGCCAAACGATCGACAGGCCAAAAAGGCTTAGGCCGATGCGCTCAACAAAGGGAGTAAACGGCGGGAAGGCGACAAATCCCCAGTCAAGATGCCGCGCGTCGGATAGAAACTGCAGCTCGTCGCGATGAAAGCCATAGCGATTATCAGTAAGGATATGGAAGAGCGCGACGGCAGCGGCAATTGCCAGCAGGACAAGGATATCGGACCGGCGATCGCCGCTTGTTGAAGTCTGATCGAGGCTGTTCGAGGACAATGCGCGCTCCTGAGAATTACTCAAGGGGAGTTTACGAGCAAAAGCAGGCGTTGGTTCCGTCGCGGCGCAGGTTAGTCTCACAGAAATCACCAACACGTCGTCCATACACGTTGGGACGTTCAACCGCCCCCGCACTCACCCACCTCCCTTTGCGATACACTTGCCTTGCCCCCAAAGGACGCGTATGCCTCCCATCTCCGCTCTGGATGCGATTGGGCCCGCCATTCAACGGACCAGAACCTTCCTCTTCCGGCCGTTCCGGCTGCCTACGTTTCTCAAGCTCTGCCTGGTCGCGCTGCTCACCGAAGGCCTCGGCGGCGATTTCAACTTCTCCTCGCCCGGCAGTCACACATCGCCCCGTACGCACTTCGTCGATTTGCCATCGGCCCTCACCCCCGGACTCATCGCCGCGATCGTTGCCGGAGCGCTGGCCTTCATCGTGCTCTGCTTTGTCGCCTATTACCTGATCACGCGCCTGCGATTTGCCTATTTCCATTGCCTCATTAGCAACACCACCGAGATTCGCCCCGGCTGGCGCCTGTATCGCTCGCAAGCCGCCCGCTTCTTCTGGCTCAATGTCGTGGTAGGGTTTTGCTTCCTGCTTCTCGCCGCCATCCTCGCCGTGCCTTTCGTGGCCGGGTTCTGGCGGATGTTTCATCGCACGCCGGCGGGCAGCCCTCCCAGTCTTGGCTTGCTGCTGTCTCTCCTCTTGCCCCTGATTCCCATCATCTTTCTCCTCGTGCTTGCCGGCATTGCAGCCGACGTCATTCTTCGCGATTTCATGCTGCCGCACTTCGCCCTCGACAACGCAACCGCCGGCCAGGCCTGGGCTGCCGCATGGACGCGCATCAAGGCCGAAAAAGCTTCCTTCTTTGTCTACGCCTTGCTGCGAGTCATCCTGCCCATCGCGGCAATGATCGGGCTCTTCCTTGTACTCATCATTCCTACGCTCATCATCGTCGCTGCCTTTGCCGTCCTCGAAATCGGAATTCATTCCGCCTTCGCGGACGCCACCGGCGCAATGGCCTTCATCGGGATCTTTCTCGAGGTACTTGTGGGCCTCATTGCATTTTGCATGGCGCTCTTCGCCAGCCTCTGCGTCGGAGGGCCGTTAGGCACAGCAATCCGCGAGTATGCTTTGCTCTTCTACGGCACGCGCTACGACCGCCTCGGAGGATTTCTCTTCCCGCCTCCCAGTTCCCCGCTGAATTCGCTCGGAACTGCCTGAACCCGCGCCCGTCAACACCCTCATCTTCGTTGACGTGTCTGAGCACGCAACTTAAGATGGCCGCAGCATGGCGGACACCGGCGCGCCCATCGGTCAGACCATCTCGCACTACCGCATCGTGGAGAAGCTCGGCCGCGGTGGTATGGGAGTGGTCTACAAGGCCGAGGACACACGCCTTCGCCGCTTCGTCGCTTTGAAGTTTCTGCCCAATGACCTCGCCCAGGACCCGCAGGCTCTTGCGCGCTTCCAGCGGGAGGCGCTCGCAGCCTCCGCGCTCAATCATCCCAACATTTGCACCATCTATGACATCGGCGAGGAAGATGGCAGGGTCTTCATCGCCATGGAGTATCTGGAAGGCAAGACCTTAAAGGACACCATCGCAAGTCGACCAATGGAACTGGAGACGCTGCTGGACGTGGCCATTGGCGTCGCAGACGGGCTGAACGCGGCGCATTCAAAAGGCGTCATTCATCGAGACATCAAACCGGCAAACATTTTCGTGAACGAGCTCAGCCATGCCAAGATTTTGGATTTTGGATTGGCCAAGGTTGGCCCCGAAAGGGGCGCGTCAGCCGACGCAGAAACGATGCCCATACGCGACCTCGACCCCGATCATCTGACGACTCCCGGCAGCACTTTGGGCACGGTGGCTTATATGTCGCCCGAGCAGGTTCGCGCCCGTGATCTGGATGCGCGCACAGACCTTTTCTCCTTTGGTGTCGTGCTGTATCAGATGGCCACCGGGCAGTTGCCCTTTCGAGGCGGAAGTCCCGGCCTGGTCTTTAAAGCGATCCTCGATGAAGCTCCGGTGCCGCCCGTTCGGCTCAATCCCGACCTGCCTCCAGACCTCGAACGCATCATCGGCAGGGCGCTCGAGAAAGACCGGAACCTCCGCTACCAGCACGCCTCGGACCTCGCTAGCGACCTGAAGCGTGCCCGGCGCGATACGAGTACCAGTCACGCGTCCGGCACGCCTGCTGCGTCTTTGGATGGTGAGACCGTGCAAGCGCCGGTCTCCGCCGCAACACGCATCGCCGGCAGTTCTTCCCCAGCCGTCCCCGCACGCCGCCGTAAATCAACAGCCGCAATCGCCAGCCTGATCGCCATTCTTCTCGTCGCGGTCCTGGCCTATGGAATATATGCCCTTTTCTTCCGCGAACGGCCCTTGCCGTTCCAAAACTTTATTGCCTATCAACTCACCCAGACCGGAAAAGCCGGCCTCGCGGCCATCTCTCCCGACGGCCAGTACATCGCCGATGTTGAAGAGGAGAACGGTCAGCAGAGCCTCTGGTTGCGCAAAGTGCCTGCAGTTGCGCGCTACCGCTATCAGTTGCCTGAAAGCAACACCCAGATAATCCCGCCCGGGCCGTTCCAATACCTTGACCTACGGTTCTCACCGGATGGAAACTACCTCTATTTTGTCCGCGGGGAGAGCGGCCAGAAACCGCGCTCCGTGTTTCGGGTGCCCATACTGGGTGGCACTCCCCAGCCCATCGTCAGCGGTGTGTACACCAACATCACCTTCTCTCCTGATGGCCAAAGTTTTGCGTATGCCGTTGCCGAAAGCCCGGAGATCGGAAAGTTCCGTCTCGTGGTTCACTCCGTTGAAACCGGCCAGGACAAAACTCTGGTCTCCGGTTCTATGGATCAGTTCCTCAGAGATCCGGCCTGGTCGCCCGATGGTAAGACGATCGTCTGCGTCCTTGTCCACCCATCGGGAGCTTCCCTTACCAGCCTGGTAGCGGTCGATGTCCTCACCGGGAAGCAAAGTCGCGTCTTCGGCGCCGTAGGCTACCTGAGCAAACTCACGTGGCTTCCCGATGGCCGCGGTTTGCTCGCCCTCTTGCGCGACAAGGAAACCAGCTTCTTTCGCAATCGAATCGTCGAAATCTCATACCCTCACCC
Source organism: Acidobacteriaceae bacterium (assembly GCA_030039895.1). Lineage (GTDB taxonomy): Bacteria > Acidobacteriota > Terriglobia > Terriglobales > Acidobacteriaceae > Silvibacterium. The sequence goes on from JASHUR010000196.1 coordinate 5,242, forward strand.
GGCGCTCCATGCTGTCACCCACGACATCGGCGATTATTCCGGCCTCAGTATCTCCTCGGGCGGTCATTCGTTGGTCACCGTCCTCACGCAAAACCATTACGGTATCTCTGTCGTGCCCGCATCGGCACTGGGCAGCGGTCAGGCAGAGCAACTCACGTCCTACTCCCCATTGGTCGGCTTCTCCTGGACACGGGACGGGCAAATGATCATCAGCCCGGACATGAGCCTGTACCTTTTCAATCCCGAATCGCACAGCATGACTCCTTTGACCGCGCTGCAGCAGGAAGTTCTTGCATTCCAGCCTTCCGCATGCGCCAACGGAGACTTCGTTGTCTTCACTCTTGCCGGCTATCGTGGCGTGATTACGTCCAACATCTGGCGAATGAACTCAGCAGGGGGCGGTCTCAAGCAGTTGACCGATGGCAAGCTTGATCAGTATCCCGTCTGCTCACCCGATGGCCGATGGGTCTATTACCTCGACATGGCGAATGGCCAGGTCCTGACCAAAGTGCCCTTGGACGGCGGCAATTCCGAGCCCGTCACAAAGCTTCCCGCGCTCGCCGAGTTTGGCATCTCTCCCGACGGCAAGCTCGCCGTATTTGCAACCATGGCCTCCTCCGGCAGCCACAAGATTGTCCTCGCGCTGGTGTCTCTCGATTCCCCGCAAAACACAAAATTCCTGGCAACGCAGCAGCCCATCCAGGGACCAGCGCGCTTCACCCACGATGGCAAGGGTGTGCTCTTTCCATTTCGAAGTAACGACGCAGACAATCTCTGGCTCCAGCCGCTCGACGACTCCCCGGGAAAACAGATCACCAATTTCAAATCTGAGCGTATCGCTGATTTTCACTGGTCGTTCGACGGCAGCAGGCTGGCCCTCGTCCGCGGCCACACCGATTCCGACGTCGTCCTAATTCGCGACTCCGAAAAGTAGACCCCTTCACCAGATCACGATCGTGCTCTGTGCCCCGCGCAACTGCTGATAAGAACTGGCCTGACACGACGAAAGGCCCGTGCGCATGGATCGCAACTGGCGATCAGAAAATGTACGGCACCAGGGCGGCGGTTTTATGCGCATAGGTGGCATACGTCTCCCCAAATTGCGAGCGCATCCACGCCTCCTCCATGCGAAATTTGGCCCTGAGCGCCAGGAATACCAGGACGAAAGCGATGAACCCGCGCACCTGGGAGAGCGCAATCGCGGTGCCAATAAATCCGGTCAGAATGCCGGTATAGATGGGGTGACGGACCAGCGAATAAGGGCCAGTGGTAATCAGCTCGTGGCCCTGCTTAATGGTCACCGCGCGGCTCCAGTTGCTGCCCAGGTGCAGGCGCGCCCACACCGCGAAGAGCAGCCCTCCTACGGTAACAGCAGCTCCAATCCAAAACGGCCAGATGCCGGACGGCCAGATCTCGAGGTAAAGCCAGCGCAGCGGGATGCGAGGTATCGAGAGGAGGGCGACGGCGATCAGGAAAGCCAGCGCCCGCAGAATGCGCGATGCGGCCGGCTCGATCCGCTGGGTGGTTTTGCCACGGGCGGTCCTCGCCCAGATGATCTGCCAGTAAACAAGAAAGACAATCCAGACCACGGGAAAGAACAATTCATAAAACCACAGCATTCAGAACCTCCGGCGCTGTAGTTACTTTAACGCCTCTCGCAATGTCTACGTGGGCCGGCCGGAAGGAGTTTCATGGCTCATTGCTCTGACCAGCTAACCCTAGGTAAGCTGGCGATTCGATGGTGCAGAACGCGGCCTTTCTCATACCAAAATTTCGCGCGGCGTCGGTCCTTCTTCTGCTACTATTGGGGACACGAACAGGAGCTGCGCCTGCGTAAACTGACCACCCTCCTCTGGCTGTTGTTCCCGATGCTTGCGTTTGGGGCACCGCACAGTTCCGCGCATGCCCGCACAGATGCCTCGATCCACGTGCAGCCGGCTCCCAGCAACGGCTGCGATCGGCAATTCCCGGCAAACACCGGAATTCAGCGCCCTGCACGAACGGTCGGGGGCGTTACCGTCAGCCAGGAAGATTCCCCTCACCACTCGAGACATCGCCAGCGGCAGTTGCTGGTCTTGGCGGAGTGCCAGTCTCCTCTCCTTGTGCAGCAATCTGCAAAGACGCGGGCCAACGATCGGTCTCCCTGGCCCCGTGTGTTTTTCTTTCCTGGACGCTCTCCTCCGTCCTGTTGACTCCATCGTTTTCCAACTGCCTCCTCTGACTGCGGCGTAACCACGCCACCGCGCACTGATTGAATCTCGCCTGGATTCGGGATTCAGCATAATGCCCGTGTAGCGATGCATTCTGGTTCGCCTGGCCCAGCAGCGAGGATTCCTAAGCCTCCAGGCTGCGTTCCCAAGAAGGACGGCTCACATCCGTGGCCCGCCTCCATAACTTATTCAGGAGACTGTATGCAACGCCGCTTTGCACGGTTCGCTTCGTTGGCCTTTTTGTTCTTCCTCGCTTTGCTGCCTCTCCGCGCTCAGGTCGTCGGCGGCACCATCAGCGGCATCGTCGAGGACTCCACCGGCGCCGCTCTTCCAGGCGCATCTGTCGTCGTACACAATATGGAAACTGGCGCGGTCCGCTCGCTCGTCTCAGGTAACGACGGCCGCTTCTCCGCGCCCTCCGTACCTATCGGCTCGTACTCGATCACTGTCTCTCACCAGGGCTTCGAAACCCAGAAACGCAACGGCGTCACACTCGTCGTCGGTCAGAGCCTCGATCTCACCTTCCAGCTCGGCGTCGGCGCCGTCACCCAGGAGGTCGTCGTCGGCGCCCACACCTTCGTCATCAACACCACCACCGAGCAAACTTCCGGTCTCATCGACGAGCGCGAAGTGAAGCAGTTGCCCCTGAACGGCCGCAGTTTCGACGAGCTCCTCACCCTGAATCCCGCCGCCGTCAATTACACCAACCAGCGCTCGGGCGGCATCGGTTCCTCCAACTCCTCGGTCGGCAACATGTTTGTCGTGGATGGCCGCCGCCCCCAGGACAACCTCTTCCTCCTCAACGGCATTGAGTACACCGGCGCCTCGCTCATCAACAACACCCCTGGCGGCACCAGCGGTCAGCTCCTCGGCGTCGACGCCATCCGCGAGTTCAACGTCGTCAATGGCACCTATGGCGCCGAGTACGGCCTACGCGACGGCGCTCAGGTTTCGATCGTTACGCAGTCCGGTACGAATGTGCTCCACGGCTCTCTCTACGAGTTCCTCCGCAACAGCGTCTTCGATGCCCGCAATTACTTCGACCAAGCCACCATTCCCGAGTTCCAGCGCAACAACTTCGGTGCCGCCCTCGGCGGACCCCTCCGCAGTAACAAGGTCTTCCTCTTCGGCAACTACGAAGGCTACCGCCAGAATCTGGGCCTCAGCGATGTAACCCTCGTGCCGGATAATACGTCGCGCGCCGCCGCTGTCGCCTCCGTCCAGCCACTGCTCGCGCTGTGGCCAGTACAGAACGGTCCCGAGCTCGGCAGCGGCATCGCAGAAGCTTTCTCCAGTCCCGAGCAACGTGTGCGCGAGGACTTCGGCACCACCCGCATCGACGTGAACCTCCGCCCCAGCGACTCCTTCTTCGCCGTCTACACTATCGACGACAGCGACGCGAATACCCCTTCCGCCAACCCCCTCTCGCTCATCTACGAAAGCCTCCGCGAGCAGGTGCTCAGCGCTCAGGAAACGCACACATTCTCCTCCAACTTCCTCAATGATTTCCGCGTCGGCTTCTCCCGCGGCGCCTATTCCTTCAACGGCTACACACCCGTCACTTTGCCCGGCTGGGTCACCGGCGATCCCATCGGTGCCATCGTCATCTCTGGCAGCACCGCCTCCAACGGCGCTTCGCAAATCAGCGGAGCCGGCACGAATACCGGCGACAACAACACCGCCGTCCGCAATCTTTTTACGGTCGCCGACCACATCTACTTCACCCGTGGCCGCCACCAGATCGAAGCCGGCGGCTTACTCTTCCGCATTCAGGCCAACGACAATCTCGCGCAGGATCAGTATGGCCAGGCCTCGTTCAGCACGCTCTCGTCGTTCCTCCAGGGCAAAGTCGCCACTTTCACCGTGGTGCCGGCGCCCACCGAGCTCGGCTGGCGCTCGCTTGAAGGTGCTGCCTTCGCGCAGGATATCTGGCATCTCACGACGCGCCTTCAGCTCAGCGCCGGCTTCCGCTTCGAGTCCACCAACGGCTGGAATGAATCCCAGTGCCGTGCCTCCAACTACGGATTCACCAACGGCGTCATCGACACCGACCCCACCGTCGGCTGCTCCGCCCTCACCACCAATCGCGCCAAATTCCTACCCGATCCCCGCGTCGGCCTCGCCTGGGACGTCTTCGGCAACGGCCACACCGCCCTGCGCGCCGGCTTCGGCATCTATCGCTCTCTGCTCGACAGTCTCGATTATCGCCTCGACGAAACCGCCCCGTACAACACCCAGCTCGTCCTCAAGAACGTACCCGTATCCAGCCTGTCCATCACGCCCGGATCCACTACGACTTCCGGCAGCAAGGTCTCCCCGTCAAACGTGCAGCCCGACATCGAAACGCCCTCCATCTACGCCTGGTCGCTCCACATCGAGCAGAGGATCGCCCCGGACACCTCGCTCACCCTCGGCTACGAAGGCTCGCACGGTTACCATCAGATTCTCTCCGAGGACATGAACGAGCCTGCGTCCGTCATCTGCCCCAACGCCGCCTGCCCGGCCGCACTGCCCGCAGGAACCATCTACTACCCCACCACCACGAACGCCAACCCCGCCCTCGCCAACACCACCTCCTGGGTCTCTCAGGGCATTAGCAACTACAACGCCCTCGAAGTCGACGTGCGACACGCCTTCGCGCACGGCTTTGAGCTGCGCGGCAACTACACTTACTCCCACAACCTCGACGACGGCTCCGCTTGGAACACCAGCGTCAGCGCTAACACCCCGGCCTATGTCGAGTATCCCGTCAATCCCCGAGTCGACTATGGCAACGCCGCCACAGATATCCGTAATCTCGCCGCCATCAACGGCACCTGGAATCTGCCGTTCAAGCCTGCCAACCGCCTCATCGCCGGCTGGGGCCTGAGCGGCATCGTCAGTCTGCAGAACGGATTTCCATTCTCGCCGCAGCTCGGCTACAACCCCACCGGGAGCGGCGACTCGCGCAACCCCGTGCGCCCTGACCTGAATCCCGCCTTCACCGGTCAGCTCTACCCGCACACCGTGGGCGAGTGGTTCAACCCCGCGGCGTTTTCCGCGCCTGCTGCCGGCACGGTCGGCAATCTAGGGCGCGATACGCTGCTCGGCCCGGGGCTCAGCGAACTGGATCTTTCCGCCGCCAAGACCACCTCGATTCACGAACGGCTGCAGGTGCAGTTCCGCGCGGAGTTCTTCAACATCCTGAACCACGCGAACTTCACCACGCCCAACGAAGTCGTCTACTCCTCCGGCCCGACACCCACCTCCACGGCCGCTCCCGCGCTTTCCCCCACCGCGGGAGTGATCACGGCGACCTCCACCACCTCCCGCCAAATCCAGTTCGGGGTGAAACTGCTGTTCTGAGGGAAGGTAATTCTGTGATCAGGGATAAGCCTGCATGGCGATATCGAAATATGGCCTCCGGCTATCCTGCCGAACAATGCGCCCTGTTATTCTCGGATCTCGACCGACAGAATCAACTGGTGCGCTCATTGAACGCGACTTTGGACGACACTGAGTGGATTGGTAATGACAAACGGGGTTCTCGCCAG
>JASHUR010000021.1 GCA_030039895.1 Acidobacteriaceae bacterium
CAATGTCGATCCCGTCCAGTCGCAGCAGGCGCGCCGAGGTTCCATGCAGCACCGTCCCGCTCGCGGTCACATCGCCGTTCCGAGTGTGGATGGTCAGCTTGAGCACGTTGCCCGCGCCGCCCGAGGTTGCGGCTTTCTTCTCCTCGTGAATGCGGATGCCGCGCTCCTGCGCGACCGACGCGGCGTTGATGCGGTTCACTCCTTCCGCATGGCCCAGAATCCCTTCAATCGCGCTGTTGCGGATCAGGTCGGTCTTTCCCTCAGCAATCCGTCCGTTGTAAGAAATTTGCACGCTCTCAAAGTTGCCGTCAGGGAACTGTGCCAGGAACGAACCCAGCCGGTCGGCCAGCGTGATGTAGGGCGCCAGCTCCACATACTCTTCATGTGACAGCGACGGCAGGTTGACCGCGTTTTGCACCACTCCCAGCTTCAGATACTCGCGCACCTGCAGCGCAATCTGCACACCCACAGCCTCCTGCGCCTCAGCCGTCGAGCCCGCAATGTGTGGCGTCAGAATCACGTTTTCGAGCGCGAAGAACGCCGAGTCCTTCAGCGGCTCCTTATGAAATACGTCGAGCGCAGCGCCGCCGACGTGGCCGTTCTTCAGCGCCTCGGCCAGCGCCTCTTCCACAATCAGCTCGCCGCGGGCACAGTTGATAATGCGTACGCCCTTCTTCATCGTGGCAAGCGTGTTCGCGTTGATAATGCCCGCAGTCTGCGGAGTCAGGCCCACGTGCAACGTGAGATAGTCAGCCTCGCGGAACAGCTCCTCTGTGCTTACGAGCGCAATGCCGTTCTCTCGCGCGATCGAGGCCGCCACAAACGGATCATGCCCGATAACCTCCATGCCGAAGCTCTGTGCGCGCCGCGCGACCTCAAGTCCGATGCGGCCCAGCCCCAGAATGCCCAGCTTCTTGCCGCGCAACTCCATCCCTTGCAGCGATTTCTTCTCCCACTTGCCGGCGTGCATGGTGCTGTTGGCCTTCGGGATCTGCCGTGCAAGCGCCACCATCACGCCAATGGTCAATTCAGCCACGGCAATGGCGTTGGCGCCGGGAGTATTCATCACCACAATGCCGCGTCGCGTCGCCGCGTCGGAGTCGATATTGTCCACTCCCACGCCTGCGCGGCCAATCACTCTCAGCTTTGGCGCGGAAGCCAGCAGGCTGTCATCCACCTGAACTGCCGACCGGACCACAAGACCATCGGCGTCGGCGATCTCCGCTGCCAGCCCGTTCTTGATGTTGTCGTGTGTCACAATCTGCCAGCCCGGCTCAGCCTCAAACACAGCCAAAGTCGCCGGAGAAACCTTTTCGGCAAGGACGATCTTCATCATTCTCCTTTAGGGTTGCGGGACCCGGCTTATCGCGGGTCCCTTTGTGCAAACAGACTTACCGCGCGGCCAACGCCTCTTCCGCCGCTTCCTTCTTGGACCCGCCTTCTTTTTGAGTCCGGGTGCGTTCGGCATAAACCTTCTGCGCCGCAACCAGCGCCTTGCCGAACTCAAAGTCCGGCAGCTTCAGCGCCGAAGCCGCAACCTGTTCCAGCGCGCCGATCAGCGCGATCGTGTCCATGTAGTCGAACAGGCCGATGTGCGCAATCCGAAAGATCTGCCCCTTCATCTCGCCCTGTCCGTTGGTGACTACGGCGGCAAAGCGGCTCTTGAGCTCCTTTACGACCACGCCCGAATCCATGCCCTCCGGCGCATACACCGCGGTTGCCGCGGCAGCCGGAGAGGTCGGTGCAAACAGCTTCAGGCCTATTGCCTGAAGCGCCGCCCGCGTCATCGCCGCACAGGTCTCGGCATTGTCTACCAGATTCCTGCGTCCCGCTGCCAGGTCGCCGCCGCCCTGGGCCGCGATAAAGTCCAGTGCCGCGCCCAGGGCTGCAATCAGCGCAACCGCTGGCGTATAGGCTGACTCGCCCTTCTGCGCGCTCTTGCGTTCCTTGCGCAGGTCAAAGTAGTAGCGCGGGTTCAGTGAAATTTCCGCCGCCTCCCACGCGCGGTCGCTCAGCGAAAGGTACGCCAGCCCCGGCGGAATCATCACCGCCTTCTGCGAGCCGCCGATGATCACATCCACGCCCCATCCGTCCACGTCCAGATGCGTCGTACCCAGGCCGGTAATCGCGTCAACAACCAGCAGCGCATTGCTCTCCTGCGCCTTCAGCAGTTTGGCCACTCCTTCCACATCGTGGCGCACGCCGGTTGAGGTCTCCGTCGCCTGCATATACACGGCGCGTGTTTCGATCTTCAGCGCCTTGCGTACCTCGTCCAGCGAGAACGTCTGCCCGTAGGGCGCGCTCACCACATCCACCTCGCAGCCATAGGCCTTGGCAATCGCAGTCCAGCGCTCGCCGAACTTACCAGCCGAGAGCACCAGGACGCGGTCGCCGGGCGACGTGAGGTTGGAGACAGAGGCCTCCATGGCCCCCGTCCCTGAACAGGCCATCAGCAGCACATCGTTCTTTGTTCCCACAAAGGCCTTCAGTTGTTCCAGCACGCGCTGGTAGAGCGCGCGAAACTCCGGCGTGCGGTGATGAATGTCGGCTGCGGCCATGGCAAACTGTGCCGCGGGCAGCAGAGGAGTCGGGCCGGGAGTAAAAAGTCGGGTCTTCCGAATCATCGTAGGTGTTCCTTTTGCAGTATTGGATTCGCTTGATTTCTTGCGATTCGTGGCTAGCTCTATTTTACCGGGGGAGCGCGCCCCGCGCTTTGTTTCTATAATGGAGAGTTATGCATTCCAACCGTTTCAACAAAGGCAATTGAGGCAAGGAAATGACGGAAGCAGGTCTTGCAGCGCGTATTGATCAGGACATTATTGCCGCGATGAAGGCGCGCGACCCGGAACGCACCGGCACTCTGCGCATGGTGAAGACAGCCATTAAAAACAAGGCGATTGAGAAGCGCCAGCCGCTGACCGAACCGGAGGTCCAGCAGGTGCTGACCACGCTCATCAAGCAGCGCCGCGAGTCGATCGAGCAATTTACCAAAGGCAATCGTCCGGAACTCGCCGCAAAAGAGAGTGCGGAGATTGCGCTGATTGAGACTTACATGCCTAAGGCCGCCGGCGAGGATGAGGTTCGCGCGCTGGTGCACCAGGCCATCGCTGAAATTGCCGCCAGCGGCGCAGCGCTCGGCCCCAAAGACATGGGCGCTGTGATGAAGGCCGCGCAGGCGCGCATTCAGGCCGCAGGCATTCGCGCCGACGGTCGCATGGTGAGCGAAATCGCAAAGGCCGAACTCGCAAAGTAGCAAAGCTGGGCCGGCCCGGCTGAAGGGCTGGCGAAACCTGATAGCATCGCAGTCGGAAGACTTCCCCCTTGGGAATTGTGGAGGAATTGTATGGACCAGTCGCAGAACTCACCCAGTGGCGCGCGCCGCAACGAAGATATCGCCCTCGACCTGTTTAAATTTGTCGCCACCACCACCGGGGCAGGACGCGCAACCGTGCCCTCCACTGGATTCACAGCTTCGCCCGCTCCCAAGCCTGAGGACCAGGTCGATCACCTGCTGGAACTCTACGCGCGCTGCCTGAAGTCAGTGTCCGGTAATGGCCAGTAATTCATCCCTATTGAGCGTCGCGGTCTGCGGCGCGGGAGCCTTCGGTCGCAATCATCTCCGTGTCTATCGCGAGCTGGAACAGGCCTCCGGAGCCGTCCGGCTCGCCGCCATTCTTGAGTCCGACGCCTCACTCGCGCCTGCCCTGCGCGAGGAGTGGGGCGTTCCCGTCTACTTCTCGCTCGACGAGATGCTTGCTGCCCACAGCCGCGGAGATCTTGCGCTGGACGCAGCCTCCGTCTGTGTTCCTACCTCCATGCACCACGCTGTCGCCGCTCCGCTGCTGCAATCCGGCATTGACCTGCTCATTGAGAAGCCGATTGCGGCAAGCGAAGCCGAGGCGGACGATCTGATCGCCTTGGCGCAGCGGCACGGCCGCATCGTGCAGACCGGGCACCTTGAGCGATTCAATCCTGCCATCCTCGCCGTTCAGCCGCTTTTGAACCAGCCCATGTTCTTTGAGGCGCATCGCCTCAGCGTCTTTACGCCTCGCGCTCTCGACGTGGATGTCGTCCTCGATCTGATGATTCACGACTTGGACATTGTGCTGAGCTTCGCCGGCTCGCCGGTGCGCGAAATTCACGCGGTCGGGCTGCCCATCCTCTCCAACAAGACCGACATCGCCAATGTGCGCCTGGAATTCGACTCCGGCTGCGTCGCCAATTTCACAGCCAGCCGCGTCAGCACAGAAAAGGTCCGCAAGCTGCGCTTCTTCCAGCCGCACCAGTACATCTCGATTGATTACGCCCGCCGGGACGTTCTGGTCATTGATGTTCATGCCAAGGACGTGAACGCGAATGCAGCCGCTGCCGCCGTCCCATCTCTGCCCGGACTGCCCGGCGGGCTGGCCTTCAATAAGCCGCCGGTGAGGCAGTCAGAGCCGCTGCGCATCGAAATCGAATCCTTCCTCGATTCCGTCCGCACGCGTTCTGCACCGAAGGTTTCAGCCGAAGATGGACGAGCCGTGCTGGCGCTGGCCCTTGAGATCAACCGCGCAATCGCCGCGCATGCGCAGCGCGCCGGGCTCGAAAGGTTTGGCAAAGGCCGGGCGTAACCGCGCGGATCGCTCCCGCAGCAAAGCTGCCTCTCTAATAACGCTTGACGTTAATAACGTAATCCGTTAATATCGCATTTGATCGTCAGCTTCCACAGTTCGGAAACCGAGAAGCTCTGGAGGACTGGGAAGAGCCGCCGCTTGCCGTCAGAAATTTGGATGTCGGCGTTCAAGAAACTCGCGCTCCTCAATGCTGCAACAGGATTGACGGAACTGGCGGTCCCGCCCGGTAATCAGCTTGAAGCTCTTACTCGCGATCGAGAGGGACAGCACAGCATCCGGATCAACCGTCAGTGGAGAATCTGTTTCCGCTGGCGAGACGGAGGAGCGCACGACGTGGAAATTGTCGATTATCACTGAAGGGCACTCATATGAGTACACGTAAACCAGTCTTCGCAGTCCATCCCGGAGAAATTCTCCGCACCGAGTTTATGGAGCCGCTTGGTATTACCGCCTATCGCCTCGCAAAGGAGCTACATGTTTCCGCTCCGCGAATGAACGATGTGGTGCGCGGCAAGCGCGCGATCTCTGCGGATACCGCCCTTCGCCTCGGGAAGTTCTTCGGAACCTCCGCCCAAATGTGGCTCAATCTGCAGAATGACTATGACCTGCGTCTCGCCAGCTGCAGCACAGCGTACAAAGAGGTGAAGCCGCTGAAGAAGACGGCCTGAAGGCGCTTATTTAGTGCAATTCCTTCACAACCGCTCCGGAAGGCGGCTTCAACTCAAATTGGTTGTCGGGAAGTTTCTGATTCGCAATGATCCTCTCGAATGTGAGCACGATCTGGTACTCCTCGAGCGGCCGCTTGATCGTGATTGTGCCCGGGAATCTTACTGGGCCAAAGGTCTGGTCCGGCCCGTAAATGGCCTCCGTCTGGATCGCGCCCTTCGCGTCGTAGATATCTTCTTCGTACGGACGAAGATTGACGCGGTTGAAGTGAATCACCCGTTCCGGGATCAACTCATTGCTGTCGCCCTTGCGGCGCAGCACGGAGAGCACATAGTCGGGCTCGATCATCAGTTGCTTTGTTTTTGGATCGATCACCATGTTCGTATCTGACGTCAGCAGGACCAGGTCGTCGGGTCCGATGCAATTGATCAGCAGCGAGTCGGAAAAGACATTGGGACGAAAATTCTCCAGTGGATTCTTCGATGGCTCCGTCACCGTATTCGGCCCCTCAAACACCTTGTTCTCGTGAGGAATCCACAGCTTAAAGGTCTTCCCGTCCGAGGCCATGTCAAAGGCGATGGTGTGCAGGATTGGAACCAGCCCGATCACCCGCAGCGCCTCCGGTTTGCGCAGCACGATGTATCCCTTGAAGGACGTGTAGGTCTTTTCCTTGCCTTTCCTCGGACCGCCCACCGTTGCCTGGAACGTTACAGTGGCCGTCATCGAATGAATCGCTTGACACCGGTCGTTGATGGCCTTCACCAGGTCATCTGCAGTCGCCGTCAGGACCACAGAAGGCATCTTGGCCTGCCTGATGCGGCGCGTGTGTACCAGGCAGCCATTGAGCAATGGCAGCATGAGCAGCAACAGCAGCGCGCTGGTTGTTCGTCTACCCATCAATGCGGACGGCTCATGTTCATACGGACTTGCAAATCTTATTGTTCCACTATTGCTATTGCGAACCCGCATCGCGCAGCGACTTTCTGTATGCGGCTACATCGTGCGCATGCTGCGCCAGTGTTGCGGAAAATCGCGATTTGCCGGAGGGATCGGCGCTTGCCGCGACAAAGTAAAGGTAGTCAGTCTGGGCCGGATGCATTGCCGCCCTCAGTGAGTTTGCTCCCGGTGAGCAGATGGGCCCGGGCGGCAGCCCCGCATGCTTGTAAGTGTTATAGGGGGAGTCTGACTGCAGATCGGACTCGTAGATCGTTCCCCGGTAAGTACCGGCGAGCAGGTCCGCATAAATCACCGACGGATCGGTCATAAGAGGCATGCCTTTGGCCAGCCGATTTACAAATACGCTGGCCACCAGCGGACGCTCAGCCGGAATCGGGGTCTCACGTTCGACAAGGGACGCAAGCGTCACAATGCGATGATAGTCTCCGTGCAGCCCCAGCTTCTTTGCCTCCTGCCTGAAGCGGTCGACCATCGCCTGCTGTATCTCGGTTGGGGTGGCATGCGGCGCAAACCGGTAGGTATCCGGGAAGAGATAGCCCTCAAGGTTCGCTGCCTGGGGATCGAGGTCGGCAATCAGCGATACGTTCGCGCGGGCCGCGGCAAGAAATTCTTGCTTTGGTCCAAACCCCGCGTCCTGGAACCTCTGCGCAATGTCAAACAGATTTGATCCCTCTGGAATCGTAACGCTGATCGTGTAGACGTCACCTTGCACCAGCCGCCGGTAAACCTCGGCTAGCTTTACCGGATGATCAAACCGGTATTCGCCGGCCTTCAATGTTCCGCCCTCGATCTTGTGCATAACATCAAAAGCCAGCTCACTGCGGATGATTCCGCCCTGCTGCAGTAGCGCAGCAATCTTGGTCGTCGGAGTGCCCGGCGGAATCTCCACGAAAGTCTGTGAGGACGGTCCGAAGGGGGCCATGACGAAATAGGCAACCACTGCAATCGCTGCGATTAGTAAAAGAAATAAAAAACGTCGCACCAGATAACCGGATACTGTTGATTGGATTCCCTGTATTGATTCTATGATGCGGACAATTTTCCGCGGCCTGTCTTTGTAGCGGAGAGGTAACTTTCTAGAATCAGGACCGCAGCCACCTGGTCCACAACCGCTTTGTGCTCATCGCCGGCGCGCCCCGCGGCGTACAGATGTCGATGCGCCTCGGTCGTCGTCAGCCGCTCGTCCCAAAGATGGACCGGCAGGCCGGTTTCCTGGCGCAGCAACTCTGCAAAGGCCTGCGCTTTGGCGGCCTGCGGGCTCTGGTCGCCGGACATGTAGAGCGGATTGCCCACCACAATGGCCGTGCAGTTGTATTTCCGAATCAGCCGCTGCAGCGACTTGACGTCCTGCCTGCGGTTGGAGCGAACAAGCGTAAGCACCGGCTGGGCGGTAAGTCCAAGCTCATCGGAGACCGCGACTCCGATGCGGCGATCGCCGACATCGAGCCCCATCAACCGCCTTGCAGCGTTCTCCATGGGAGGATCATACGCATTTATTCCATCCCCATTCGTTATAATTAGATTTTGTGACTAAACCGGCTGCAGCCGAAGCCTGGCGGCCCAAACCCAACAGCCGCCCTACGGACTAATACATGCCAGAACACATCAAGAAGCAGCTCCAGGAAGAAATTCGTCAGCTTGAGCATGAACTTGCCCACGAGCTTCCTGCCGAGATCAAGAAGGCAGTCGCCCTCGGCGACCTCAGCGAAAATGCCGAGTACCACATGGCCAAGCAGCGGCAGGAGTTCGTGAATGCGCGCCTGGGCCAGCTTAAAAAGCGCATGGCCGAGCTCTCGCTGGTGAACCTCGCAAATATTCCCAGAGACCGTGTTGCCTTCGGTTCCACTGTCATCGTCTACGATGTCTCCAAGGACGAAGAGATCGAGTACCGGCTGGTGACCAGCGAGGAATCGGACGTGAACAAAGGGCTCATCTCCACCACGTCGCCCATCGGCCGCAGCCTCATCGGCAAGCAGGTTGGCGACATGGCCATTGTGGTCACCCCGAACGGCAAGCGCGAGCTCGAAGTTCTGAAGCTGGTCACCATCCACGACGCTGAGGGAGAATAGCGCCATGACCGGGCCACAGTGAGTGCATTCCGATGACGAAAACATGGACGAGCGCTTTTGGCCGCGCCTGCGGAGTACTCCTGCAGGCCATCGTCAATGGTCTTGCGCTTACTCGTATCTCGCCCAATGTTCTCACCTTCATCGGCCTGCTCATCAATACCGCCGCGGCCATCCTCTTTGGCTTCGCCAACGCACATAACTACGTGCGCATGTTCCTCTACGCGGGGCTGGTCATCATCGGCGCCGGCATCTTCGATATGGTCGACGGGCGCGTCGCCCGCCAGACCGATCAGGTCACCGTCTTCGGAGCATTCTTTGACTCCGTCATCGACCGCTATTCTGACGTGGTCCTGTTCTTCGGACTCCTCGTCTTCTACGCGCGCGGCAACCGTCTGTTCTATGTCTTTCTGGCCGCGTTCGTCATGGTTACCTCGCTCATGGTCAGCTACACGCGCGCCCGCGCCGAGGCCCTCATCGGTAAGTGCAAGGTTGGCTTTATGGAGCGCCCGGAGCGCATTGTGCTCATCATCCTCGGCGCCCTCTTCAATCGCTGGGACGTCATGGCTCCCGTGCTCTGGGTGCTGGCCATTATCTCTACCATCACCGTCATCCATCGCATCCGCTACACCTGGCAGATGACGCGGCCCGCACTCGAAACACCTGCCGAGCCGCAACTCACCAGCCACAACTGATCATCATCCGCGAATCCCCAGCTTCCTGCTCACGCGGTCCAGCGTCTCCAGTGCCTGGTCCAGCTGCTCCCGGGTGTGCTCGCTGGTCATAATGGTGCGAATGCGCGCCTTGCCCTCAGGAACCGTAGGGAAGGCAATTCCCGTGGCCATCACGCCCGCATCAAACAGAGCCTTGGAGAAGTCCATCGTCATGCGCCCATCCCCAATAATGATTGGCGTAATCGGCGTCTCGCTCGCCGGAGTGGTCACGCCGCCAATATCAAAGCCCATCTTGCCCAGCTCGCCCTTGAAGTAGCGCGTGTTCTCCCATAACCGGTCAATGCGCTCCGGCTCGCTCTCCAGCAAGTCGAACGCCGCCATGCACGTCGCCGTCACCGATGGCGGATGCGACGTCGAGAACAGGAACGGCCGCGCCCGGTGGTAGAGAAAATCAATCAGGTCGCGCGACCCGCAGACATACCCGCCGAGCGATCCGATGGCCTTTGACAGCGTGCCCACCTGCACATCCACGCGTCCGTGGCAGCCAAAGTGGTCTACCGATCCGCGCCCGTTGCGCCCCAGCACACCCGAGGCATGCGCGTCGTCCACCATCATGATCGCGCCGTACTTGTCCGCCAGATCGCACAGCTTGTCCACTGGCCCAATGTCGCCGTCCATTGAAAACACGCCGTCCGTGATCAGCAGCTTCCTGCCCGGCTCGCCGGCAACCTCCTTCAGCAGCTCTTCTGCATGGGCCATGTCTTTATGCCGAAAAACCTTGATCTTCGCCCGCGACAGCCGCGCGCCATCGATGATGCTCGCGTGGTTCAGCTCATCAGAGATGATGAAGTCCTCTTTGCCCAGAATCGACGAAACCGTGCCCGCATTGGCCGTAAATCCGCTCTGGAAGACCACGCACGCCTCAACATTCTTGAACCGGGCGATCTTCTCCTCCAGCTCCATGTGGATCTTCATCGTCCCGGCAATGGTCCGCACCGCACCCGACCCGACGCCATACTTCTTCGTCGCCTCAATCGCGGCCTCGCGCAGCTTGGGGTGCGCCGTCAAACCCAGGTAGTTGTTCGACGCCAGATTAATCACCTTCTTGCCGTCATACGTGCACACCGGGGCCTGCACATCGTCCAGAACACGCAGCCGGAAGTGCGTGCCGCGGGTCTTCAGTTCATTCAGTTGATCTGTAAGATGTTGCAGTTGGGGGCGCTGGGAAACCTGGGTAGTCATAAAATGCCTCACTCTCAATCATTGCCGAAATGCGTACGGAAATAAAATCGCAACCAGCCATCGTAGAGCATTTTGCGTTCTCCAGATACAATGAGAGCGACAGCATTTTCGGAAAGGTCCAGGGCGAAGCCACAGACCTAAAGTCAACGCGACCAACAGGGAGCGGTGACCCTGAACAACGTCAAGATGCCACAGTATTTCCGATAATGCCGTTGGCAGCACACCGCTTCCTTTTGAGAGAGCAGAGAACCATACGAATGATTTTGCAGTTCTTGCCGCACAGCATCAGCAGGTCAAGCCTTCGCAAGGCGGCGGGCCTGGCAATCGCAATCAGCTTTTTGGGCATCGCGCACGCGCAGGTTGCAACACACCTCAATCTCTCCAGACAGAGCGGCGAGCACGGCGTCATCTACACTGCCGCTGTCAGCGACATTGCCGGAAATCCAGCTACGGGCGGCACTGTCACTCTGGAGAACGCGCAGGGCGCGTCATTCGGCTCCGCATTCGTCAGGAACGGCCAGGCTACGCTGAACCTCGACCAGCCGATCACCGGATCTGTCTACGCGGTTTACAGCGGCAATTCGCAATTCCGTGCTTCCACCACGCAAGCGCAGGCCACCAGCGACGCCGCCAGCACTGAACCCGACTTCTCCATCACCGCCAATCCGACCTCGCTCACCCTGAGCCCCGGCGGGTACGGAACCATTGTCCTCACCATCACTCCGCTGAACGGCTTCGACGATATGGTCACGCTCTCCTGCTCCGGCAACCCGGCCGCGTCTGCCTGCACCTTCAGCCCCACTACGCTGACTCCGCTGAGCGCAAAAGCCATTACCAGCTCATTGCAGATCACCACGCAGGCCGCTTCTGGAACCAGCAGCAGTCTCGTCCTGCCCCCGGCAGCCACCGGCAGCCACTCGCGCGCCGTATACGCATTTGTGCTGCCCGGTCTGCTGGCGCTCATCGGGCTCGGCGCAATCCGCAGGCGCTCCGGTCTGAACGCGCTCAGCGTCATCGGCGTCATCGCGCTGCTCGGCGCAAGCACTCTTGGCATCAGCGCCTGCGCTCAACGCTATGACTATCTGAACCACCCGCCGGAAGGCAATCCCGGTATAGCAGCCGGAACCTACACCGTGACCGTGGCCGCCTACTCTAACAACGGAGCCACCGTCACCAGCCACACGCTGAACATCGCGCTGACGGTGAAGTAAGGACTAGATATCTTGACCAATAAAAACGGCGTGCCTTCAGGCACGCCGTAGTCGTCTCAGTGATTAACCCTAGTACTTCGGCACCGTCGGGTCCACGTCATTCGACCAGGCTGTGATTCCCCCAGTCAGGTTCCAGATCTTCTTGAATCCGTTCTGCGCCAGAAACTCGGCCGCCTTCTGGCTGCGCCCACCCATCTTGCAGTGGACAACGATCTCGCGCTCCTTATCGAGTTCTCCGAAGCGCGCGGGAACCTCGCCCAGCGGAATCAGCTTGGCGCCTAGGTTGGCGATCTGGTACTCGTACTGCTCGCGCACGTCGAGCACAAATATATCGTCCTTGTTGTCCAGCCGCTTCTTCAACTCCACCGCACTAATTTGCGGAATGCCGTTCTGCACGACCGTTCCATTCACATCGGCGGGCTTCGGCTCCGGAGCAATCCCGCAGAACTGCTGGTAATCGATAAGTTTCGTCACAGTGGGGTGGGTCCCGCACACTGGGCAGTCCGGATTCTTGCGCAGCTTGAGCTCCCTGAACTTCATGCCCAGCGAATCGACCAGCAGCAGCCGTCCGATCAGCGGATCACCTTTGCCCAGAATCAGCTTGATGACCTCGGTCGCCTGAATCACGCCCAGCAGTCCGGGCAGAATCCCCAGCACGCCGCCCTCCGCGCACGAGGGAACCAGCCCCGGCGGTGGCGGCTCGGGATACAGGCAGCGGTAGCACGGCCCATCCTCGGTCGCAAACACGCTCGCCTGGCCCTCAAACCGGAAGATCGACGCATACGCGTTGGGTTTGTTGCCGCTCATTACGCAGGCATCATTCACCAGATAGCGGGTGGGGAAGTTGTCCGTGCCGTCCGCGACGATGTCGTAATCCTTGATGATCTCCATCGCATTTTCGCTGGTCAGCATCGTCTCGTGCTTCACGATGTTCAGGTGCGGATTCAGCGCCTTCAGCTTCTCCGCTGCGGACTCAATCTTCGGACGGCCCACATCTGCCGTCGAGTGGATAATCTGCCGCTGCAGATTGCTCTCGTCCACCACGTCAAAATCCACCAGCCCCAGCGTGCCCACTCCGGCTGCCGCCAGATAATAGGTCAGCGGAGCGCCCAGCCCGCCCGTGCCCACGCACAGTACCTTCGCGGCCTTCAGCTTCTGCTGCCCCTCCATGCCCACTTCGGGCAAAATCAGGTGGCGCGAATAGCGCGCAATCTCGTTATTGCTTAACTCCGGCAAAGCAACCGGATCTTCCAATGTAGTCGCCATAACAATCTCTCTTGATGAACCCTTTCACTATCAAAATTCTATTCTCGCGACCAACGGGAGCGGCCACCTAAGTCCGCATCACACTGGCGGCCGAAGGCCGCGTGTGCCCGTGCGGCCAGCACCCGCCGGCGATGGAGGGAATGATGGACAGGGCGTCCTGCTCGCCGACCTTGGTTGCGTCTTTTTCGGGCAGATAGCGAATGTCCTCATCGTTCAGATAAACATTCACGAAGGAGCGCAGCTTACCCTCGTCCGAGTACAGATGCTTCTTAAGTTCGGGGTGCTTGGCGGTCAGGGCGTTCAAGGCCTCGCCTACCGTTGCGGCGTTTACGCTCACAGTATCCTGCTTGCCGGAATACGCGCGCAGCGGAGTCGGAATATGAATCTTCATCGGGAACCGTCCTTTTCAGTTGAAGGAATGCGTGTTGAGCGGCCGGGTCGTGTACCCGGACGCGAGTCGTGGTGGCCTATGCTGCCTGGCCCACGCTCAACATCGCTCGGCTTCCAGCGCGGCGACGAGCGTCGCTTCTTGCTCGAAAGCTTTGTCTTCTTCTCCGGTTCCGGTCAGCAGGAACGAGTTCGTTGCCTGCGCGACCCCATGGATCACAGCCGTAATTACGTAAGAGCATCCAATCCAGTGCGCTTCGGCCAGGTCGGTCTTCGACCACTGTGCCGGATGGTCCGGGTGCGAGTGGTAAAAACCAACAATGTCCAGCCCGCGCTCGCGTCCCCGCCGCTGAATCTTCACCAGCTCCTCGGGAGCAATCTGGTAGCGGTTGTGCGCCGAGTCGGTGCGAATGTTGCCCGCGCGCACCGCCTCCTCGACTTCGTTCGAACCGTCTGCGAAGCGCCCGAGCAGCACGCCACAACACTCATAGGGATACGTCTCTTCCCCATGGCGTCGGATCGCGTCGTAAATCTGCTCGTTCAGCTTCAGCATCGCTTCGCTTACTCCTCCCAAAAACGCTCGCTCAGGTATTTGTCAGCCGCGTCGCACAGAATCGTCACGATCACGGCTTCGCGGCCCTGCGCCGCTTCCTCTTCAGCAATCCTGAGGCATGTCGCCACTGCAGCTGCCGCGGAAACACCCACCAGCAGACCCTCCGTGCGCCCCAGCTGTTTAGCCATGGCATAGGCGGCCTCGGTCTCCATCTCCATATTACGATCAGCGAGTCCGGCATCGTAAATCGGCGGCACAATCGCCGTCTCCATGTGCTTCAGCCCTTCCAGCCCGTGAAAAGGCGAGTCCGGCTGCATGGAAATGCATTGGATGGCCGGGTTCAGCTCCTTCAGCCGTCGTGTTGTGCCAACAAATGTGCCGCTTGTGCCCAGTCCGGCCACAAAGTGGGTAATCTGCCCCTCGGTCTGTTCCCAGATCTCGTTGGCCGTCCCGTAATAATGGGCGCGCCAGTTGGCGTCGTTGCCATACTGGTCGGCGTAGTAATACTTCTCCGGCTCACTGGCAGCCAGCGCCCTTGCCTTGCGAATCGCTCCGTCCGAGCCGTCCGCAGGGTCCGTCCAGATCACATTTGCGCCATACGCCGCCAGAATCCGCTTCCGTTCCAACGACACATTCGCCGGCACGCACAGCGTGACCGGAAAGCCCATCGCCGCGCCCAGCATGGCATAGGCAATGCCGGTGTTGCCGCTCGTTGCATCCAGCAGATGCTTGCCCTTGTTCTTGCCTGAAGCCGGCCCCAGCAGCCGCTTCCGCTGCGCCTCGGCAACAATTCCCGACGCGGCTCGGTCCTTCACCGACCCGCCCGGATTCACCCACTCCGCCTTGCCCAGAACCTGAATTCCCGGCAGATGCGCGGTAATCCGCTCCAGCCGGATAAGCGGGGTATTTCCGATGCGCTCCAGAAGAGCCGTTCCCAGCGGTTTGATCATCGAATTGGTGAGTGTCGCCATGCGTTGCAGTGGTGCCGCTGTTATGCGAGAGTGAATGTGAGGCAGAACACCAGCTTCTAGTGTAGCTTTTTGCCCTGTTACCTCAAAATTCTTCCCTCGGTTAGGTTGCCGTTATGCCAAAGAAAATGAAGCCCCGCAGCTACGACGAAGCTCTCAATCAGCTCAAGAGTCTTCAGTTTGATGTACATGAGGCCCCCGGGGTCGCAGGGCGCGTCCGCGTTTCCAAATATGGCTGCGCGGCAATCATCGGCCGCGGCCCCAGGGGCGGCGTTGCCATGTTCCACAAGCCGGGAATTCTCATGGGCAACGAAATCGCCATCCTGCTTGATCGTGGATTCCAGAAGTTCTTTAAGACCAGCAAGTTGGAGATGGCTGCCACGGCCGACCGCCTGAAGGCCGAGCACCGCTTTGCCGAAGAACTGGACGAGGTCATCGGCGAAGTCAGCCTGTACAACGAGTCACTGGGTTCGGTCAGCGACGAGTACATGTACGACCGCGTGAAAGGCCGCGACACAGACGCGCCGCCCGTCGGCCTCGCTCCATGGGACACAACAGGAGCCGCGGGCGGACACTGATCCGCCTGCAGCAGAAGCATCCGCGCGAGCGGCACGGCCCGGCGTAGCGTCCGGTTCTACAAATCTAAGGAAGGCCTCATGCTCATCCGGTTGACGCTTTTTGCTGCCCTGCTTGCCGTTCCCCTATCGGCTCTATCCCCTCTATTCGCTCAATCTCACGAGCACCATCCGTCGCACTCCTCCAACGCGGACACGCCCCTTATTCCCGCAGCCCGCGCCGCCGACTCCTATGCGATCTACGCCATGCTGTTGCCCGGCGCCTCCGCCGACAAAATTGACCCATCCAGAAACGTCGACTGGGTCCTTGCCGATACCACCGTCAACATCACGGACATGAACCCCGCCATTCCGCCCGACGGCCTGCTCAAGGCCCCGCCCGACAACCACCGGGCCTTTGAGGAAGCCCTCGAGGACTATGAGGCGCGCAAATACGAGCGCTACAAGCTTCTGGCCGCCGACTTTCACCCCCACGAAAGCTTTTCGCTCGCCGACCCTGAAAGAGTGCGCAGTCGTCGCCGCTCGGCCTCAGGCTATGACGGAGTCATCTTCTTCAGCGCGGTCTATTTCAACCGCGCGCAGACCGCGGCCCTCGTGTATGTGAATGATTGGTGCGCCAACCTCTGCTCTGCCGGACAATGGGTCTACCTTGAAAAACACAACGGAGAGTGGGTACGCCGCTCCGGTCTGGTCTCCGGCGGAGGATAGACTTCGCCTCCATTTCTTCCACTCGCCTTAAAGTTGCTCAAGTTTGGCACGGTAACCAACCTCGCCGGAGCTACACTGGAGAAGCCATGTCTACGCAGATTCTTGAAGCCGCCGCTCCCGCCCTGACCTTCGAACAGAAGCTCGACCGCCTCGCCGAAGTCGCCGTCAACGTAGGCCTCGGTCTGGCCCGCGGGCAGGAGCTCGTCATGACCGCCACGCTCGACACACTCCCGCTCGTCCGCCGCATCACCGCGCACGCTTACATGGCCGGGGCTTCGCTCGTCACCACATTGCTCGCCGACGAGGAATCCACTCTGCTGCGCTACCAGTACGGCGAAGACGAGGGTTTTGACTATGCCGCTGCCTGGCTCTATGAAGGTATGGCTGCTGCTTACCGCAGCGGGGCCGCTCGCCTGGCCATCGCCGGTGGCGATCCCGGACTGCTCTCGCAACAGGACCCCGAAAAGGTCGGCCGCGCCAACCGCGCCGTCTCTAAAGCCTACCGTCCCGCGCTCGAGCTCATCACCCGCCACGACATCAACTGGACCATCGTCGCCGCGGCCACACCCGCCTGGGCCGCAACCGTCTTTCCCGGCCTGCCTGCCGATCAGGCCCTCGCGAAGCTCTGGGACGCCATCTTCGCCGCATCGCGCGCTGACCTGCCCGATTCCGTCGCCGCCTGGAAGGCCCATGACGCTGGCCTGCACCGCCGCGCCGACCTGCTCAACCAGAAACGCTATGCCGCGCTCCACTTCAAATCGCCAGGCCCCAACGGTTCAGGTACTGACCTGCGCGTTGGCCTGGCCGACAACCACCTGTGGCTCGGTGGCGGCACCACTGCGGGCAACGGCCAGTACTGCATTCCCAATATGCCGACCGAAGAAGTCTTCTCCACGCCGCACAAGGACCGCACCGAGGGCTACGTCGCCAGCACCAAGCCGCTCTCGTATCAGGGAACCATGATCGAGGGCATCCGCGTGCGCTTTGAGGGCGGACGCGTGGTCGAAGCCAAAGCCACCAAAGGCGAAGAAGTACTCAACCGCATGATCGAGACCGACGACGGCGCGCGCCGCCTCGGCGAAGTCGCGCTGGTGCCGCATTCCTCACCGATCGCGCACAGCGGACTGCTCTTTAACAACACGCTCTTTGATGAAAACGCGGCCTGCCACATCGCGCTCGGTCAGGCCTACAGCAGCTGCCTCAAAGATGGAGACAAGCTCACCCCCGAGCAGCTGGCCAAACTCGGAGCCAATGAAAGCCTCATCCATGTTGACTGGATGATTGGCTCCGGCAAGATGGACGTGGACGGCATCACGTCAACGGGTGCCGCCGAGCCGCTCATGCGGCAAGGGGAGTGGGTCTAGCTCTTCTGATCCTCCCCGCAACCCACTCCTTCCAATACTGGAAGGAGTCATGGCATGCCGAAAACAGTTCGTTTCCACCAGCTTGGTGGTCCTGAGAACCTCAGGTTTGAAGACCTGCCCGCACGCGAGCCCCAGCACGGTGAGGTCAAACTGCGCGTCAAGGCCGTCGGCCTCAATCGCGCTGAATCGCTCTATTTCCGCGGCCTCTACCTCGAGAAGCCCGAGCTGCCCTCGCGGCTTGGCTATGAGGCAGAGGGCATCGTGATGGCCGTCGGCCCTGATGTCACCCGGGCCTGGATCGGCAAACGCGTCTCCACCATCCCCGGCTTTTCGCAGAACCAGTACGGAGTCCTCGCCGAAGAGGCAATTGTTCCAGTGTCTTCGCTTGGAGAATTTCCCGAGAAGTTCTCCCCCGTCGAAGGCGCAGCCATCTGGATGCAGTACACAACCGCATGGGGTGCGCTCCTGCACGTCGGCAAATTGACCAGGGCTGACTACGTCATCATTTCGGCTGCTTCCAGCAGTGTGGGTCTGGCCGCCATTCAAATCGTAAAGGACACAGGCGCGACAGCCATCGCCACCACGCGCTCCTCAATCAAGCGCGACGAGCTGCTCGCGCTCGGCGCCGATCATGTCATCGCGACCGGAGAAGAGGACCTTGTTGCGCGCGTGAATCAAATTACCTTCGGTCAGGGTGCGCGGCTGATCTTTGATCCGATTGCAGGCGCATTTGTGAGTGAGCTCGCCCGGGCTGCGTCGTATCACGGAATCATCATCGAATACGGAGCGCTCTCGCTTGAGTCGACGCATTTTCCATTCTTCTATGCCCTCCGCAAGGGCCTGACCATGCGCGCCTATACGCTCAGGGAAATCACCGCCGACCCCAACGCATTGGCGGCTGCAAAGGAGTACATCTACAACCGGCTGTCCGACGGCCGCTTCGCGCCGAAGATCGCCCGGACCTTTCCCTTTGCGCAGGCGGCCGAGGCCTACCGGTACCTCGAATCGAACGCGCAGGTCGGCAAGGTAGTCATCACGGTTCCGTAAGCATTGTGTGCGCAAACAAAAAGCCTCACGGATTGCTCCGTGAGGCTTACAATTTGCCGCCCGGCCTTACGCCCGTCCGATCGGAGCGTGGCCCTCAAGTGAGACTCCAGCGCGGCTCG
Organism: Acidobacteriaceae bacterium; assembly: GCA_030039895.1. Taxonomy (GTDB): domain Bacteria; phylum Acidobacteriota; class Terriglobia; order Terriglobales; family Acidobacteriaceae; genus Silvibacterium. Next base: position 18,420 of record JASHUR010000021.1, read on the forward strand.
TTACTTCAAAGCTGAGCTGATTGTTCAGCGGATTAGCCTCGACCCGCACATGGTCGCCATGCAGTACTTCGCCGTCGAGGATCTTCATCGCCAGCGGGTCCTGAATCAGCCGCTGGATGGCCCGCTTCAGCGGACGCGCTCCATACGCGCGGTCGTAGCCGGTCATCAGCAACTGGTGGCGCGCTTCAGGCGACAGCTCCAGCGTAATGTCGCGGTCGGCCAGCAGCCTTTCGAGGTCCTTCAACCGCAGATCGACGATCTCCGACAACTGCTCCTCGCCCAGCGGACGGAAGATCACAATATCGTCCACCCGGTTCAGGAACTCCGGCCGGAAGCTCTGCTTGAGCACATCCATCACCTGCTCGCGCGCGCGGTCAAAGGCCGCCTCGGTCGTCAGCGACTCGCCCTGCAGCACCTGTGACCCCAGGTTCGAGGTCATGATGAGCACCGTGTTCTTGAAGTCCACCGTGCGGCCCTTCGAGTCTGTCAGCCGCCCGTCATCGAGCACCTGTAGCAGCACGTTGAAGACATCCGGATGGGCCTTCTCGATTTCGTCGAACAGCACCACCGAATACGGCCGTCTCCGCACCGCTTCGGTAAGCTGGCCACCCTCGTCGTAGCCCACATAGCCCGGAGGCGCGCCGATCAGCCGCGCTACAGCATGCTTCTCCATGTACTCCGACATGTCGATGCGGATCATTGCCTGATCGTCATCGAACAGGAACTCCGCCAGCGCGCGCGCCGTCTCTGTCTTGCCCACGCCCGTCGGGCCCAGGAAGATGAACGACCCGATCGGCCGCTTGGGATCGCTCAAACCCGCGCGCGACCGCCGGATGGCATTTGCGACCGTCTTGAGAGCATCGTCCTGCCCAACCACGCGCTCGCGCAGCCGGCTCTCCATCTCGACGAGCTTTTTGACCTCGCCCTCGAGCATCTTGGATACGGGAATGCCCGTCCACTTGCTCACGATTTTGGCAATGTCTTCCTCGTCCACTTCCTCCTTCAGCATGCGTGGCCCGGACGCCTTTTCCTGCAATGCCGTCAGCTTCTTCAGCTCATCTTCCAGCTTTGGCAGCTCGCCATACTGGATCTGTGCCGCGCGCTCCAGATTGCCGCGTCGTGTCTGCTCTTCGGCTTCAAAGCGCAGAGCTTCGATCTGCTTCTTGACTTCGCTCAGCCGCGTAATGGCCTCGCGCTCCTTCTGCCACCGCGCGCGCAGCCCGGTTGCCTGCTCCCTGAGAGTAGCCAGTTCGCGCTCCACTTCCTGTAGGCGGTCCTTCGAGTTCTTATCCGTCTCACGCTTCAACGCGGCCTTTTCAATCTCTAATGAAGTCGCCTCGCGCTCGATCTGGTCAATCTCCGTCGGAACCGACCCGATCTGGATGGCCAGTGAAGCCGCTGCTTCGTCCACCAGGTCAATCGCTTTGTCCGGCAGAAACCGGTCTGAGATGTAGCGGTGCGAGAGCGTCGCCGCGGACACAATCGCCGAGTCCTTGATGCGGACTTTGTGGTGCGCCTCATAGCGTTCTTTGAGCCCACGCAGGATCGCAATCGTGTCTTCTACATTCGGCTCGCCGACAAAAACAATCTGGAAGCGCCGCTCCAGCGCCGCGTCCTTCTCAATGTATTTGCGGTACTCATTCAGCGTGGTTGCGCCAATGGCCCGCAGCTCGCCGCGCGCCAGTGCCGGCTTCAGCATGTTTGAGGCGTCAATCGCGCCCTCAGCCGCGCCCGCGCCCACCAGCGTATGCAGCTCATCGATGAACAGGATGATCTGCCCATTCGAGTCCTCAATCTCCTTCAATATCGCCTTCAGGCGGTCCTCAAACTCGCCGCGATACTTCGCGCCTGCCAGCATCGATCCCAGATCGAGCGAGATCACCCGCTTGTCGCGCAGAATCTCCGGCACGTCTCCGTGCACAATGCGCCGCGCCAGCCCTTCCACGATCGCTGTCTTGCCCACGCCCGGATCGCCAATCAGCACCGGATTGTTCTTCGTCCGGCGCGACAGCACCTGGATCACACGCCGAATCTCTTCGTCGCGCCCGATCACCGGGTCCAGCTTGCCGCGCCGCGCCAGTTCCGTGAGGTCCTTCGCGTACTTCTCCAGCGCCTGAAATTTCGCCTCGGGGTTCTGGTCCGTCACCCGCTGCGTCCCGCGCACCGTGGTCAGGCTCTTCAAAATCGCATCATGGCTCGCGCCAAAGCTGGCCAGCAGAAGCTGCGCGCCGTCATTCTTGGCATCCGCAAGCGCGAGCAGCAAGTGCTCGGTCGAGACGTACTCATCCTTAAAGTTCTCCGCCTCCTTAAATGCGCGCTCAAATACCTTGTTCAGAGCTGCAGAAGCCCCCGGCTGCGCACCTCCGCTTACTTTGGGCAGCTTGCCCAGCGCCTCTTCAATCTTTGCGCTCAGCTGCCCGACCGGCACACCGATCTTTTCGAGCACGGGAGCAATAATGCCCTCGCGATCGGCCAAAAGCGCGGCCAGCAGATGCAGCGGCAGAATCTCCGGATTGCCGTGCTCCGACGCAAGCTGGCTGGCAGACTGCACCGCCTCCTGCGATTTCACTGTGAATTTTTCCCAACGAATTGCCATATATTTTCTTTCCTCAAACTCAATTACCGCGGGCTAAGGTCCGCCCGCTTTGCGTCCCCCATTACAAAACATCAGCGATACAGCTGCCAACGAAAGTAAAACTTAGACGCTGACCGCCGTACCGCTGACTCATTCATCGCCAACCAGCCTTCAGACCGGTCGCTCTGGTTGCCTCTTAAGCAGCCGTCTTGCCCTGGACCGGCTTGCTGGTGCTGCTTTCCACCTGCTTGGGCCCGCTGCCAACCTGCACCTTGATCTGCTTTGGTTTGGCCTCAGCCCTCTTCTCAAGCTGGATGCGCAGCACGCCGGCATCATAATCGGCCTTCACGCTGTCCGGGTTGATCGTGTTCGGAATCGTGAACGCGCGATAGAAGCTGCCGTAGCGGCGCTCAATGCGGTGGAAGTTCTCTTCTTTCTCTTCCTTCTCGAACTTGCGCTCTCCACGCACGGTAAGGTTGTTGTTCTCCATCTGGATGTCCAGGTCCTCCTGCCTCATACCCGGTACTTCCAGCTTCAGGACGATCTTGTGCTCATCCTCGTAAATGTCCACCGGAGGAACAAACGATGCTGTCGATACCAGTTCACCCTCTCCCGCTCCGCGGTTGTAATCGAACAAAGAGTTCAAACGGTTCTGCAGCGTCAATACTTCACGAAAGGGATCCCAACGAGTAATAGCCATAATCATTCTCCAAAGGTTAGAGGTATTGGCCGGTCGCGAGATCGGCCGTGCAGTTGATCTGATGACTACTATAGCATAGTGGTTGCATAAAATATGAGTGTTTAACTATCACATTTAGGATGGTTCGGCTTCACGCCAGCCATCGTCCAGTAAAT
>JASHUR010000197.1 GCA_030039895.1 Acidobacteriaceae bacterium
GATTACGGAAGTCTGCGAGATATTTCCTCTTTTCATAACCAGCAACAGCAGTTCTTTCCGGCGGTCGATCTGAATGTCTCTCCGGATTGGGAGATCAATTTGGGTGTAGGAATCGGAGTGACGGCGAGTACCGATGACTGGATTTGGAAGGCAAACGTGGGTCGCCGCTTTGACTGGGCGCTCCACCGCGCGCGTAGTTCCAGAAGTATGCAATGAGCTCTGAGAAGAGCATCTGCGGGCGCATCCTCTTTTACTGCTCCCCACTGGAATGCTTTTGAGCCGCCCCCTTGTTTTCGTCCAGATGAAAGAGAGTGTTCGCGGTTGAGTTCGCAGCGATGTATGGCCGCCGCAGCCCCGGGGCTGTGGAACGGGGAAGCAGCTTAGGAATGCGGCGGCATCTATTCGGGATTGATGATGGCCCCGTCGGCGCGGCGCGCGACGAGTTTGCCTCCCTTGAGCAGCACATACTTGTTGTCCCGCCAGAGGCTGCGTTTGGAGAGATAACTGGCGCACCAAACGATGAAGCCGAGGAGGTCGCGCACGGGGTAGATTGGCGCCGTGGGGAGTGCACGCCGATCGCCCACCGCCCACCACCCGATTACCAGGGATTCCACCATGCGGTTGAGCCAGGCAGCGGCGAACAGGCCGACGCCGAGCAATGGATGGCCGAGGAAGGGCGCGGTGATCAGCGCCAGAATTCCGTAAGGAACGGCGAACGTCAGCACGGTTCCGGGATGGCCTTTGGGGCGGGAATATCGAGTTCCCATGGCCCAGCGCAACTGCCGTTCCCACATCTGGCGAAATGTTCTGGGCTGCGATACATGATCGACCACGCGGCCCGAGAGCACGATCTTATATCCCGCCATATGAATTGCATTGCCCAGGGCGAAGTCATTCGACAGGTACTGGCGGATGGCGGCGAATCCGCCGATACGCGCAAGGGAATCCTTGCGCACGGCAATGGTCGGTCCGAGTCCGAATTTCGTTCCTTCCAGAAGATTGGCGATCAAAACACCAGCGGAAAATTCCACCGATTGACCCATTGCATCGAGGGCCGCCCACACGCCGCCAGCGCTCTTGCCGCGAAAGATGCACGTGACGGCACCAACGCCGGGGTCGAGCAGCGGCGCGCTTACATCGCGCAAATAATCCGCGTCCACTTCTACGTCGCTGTCGCTGGTCACCAGGATGTCGTGCGCCGCCACCTCCGCCATTCGATGGAAGCAGTAGTTTTGCGCGTTAGGCCAGGGAGGAGCCCCAGTCACGAGAATTCGGGTTGGGATGTGCGGATAGCGTGCGCAGATTTCCCGAATTACAGGCAGCGCGGCGTCGTCTGCCTCATCGGCGGCAAACAGGATCTCGTATTTGGGGTATCTCTGATTGAAAAAGCTCTCGAGGTTTTCTTTCAGCCGCGCCTCATTGCCGTGCACTGGCTTCAAAACCGAAACCGGCGGCAGACTTGCGTAGATCTTCTCAAAGGCCTTCCGCTCCTTCCGGGCATTGAGCCGGAACTGCACGGCTCCCACAATGGCAAGAAGGAGAAAAGCTGTGGAAGTGATGATCCCGACGGCTGCGACCGCCAGGAGAACGTACCAAATCATATTCTTATCCTCGGTACAGCGCAGGGGATCGTATTTATGAAATTATATTCGATTGCATCGGGCCGAACTGGATACACCAACGCGTGAAACCTGGCACTCTCACGGCAGGAAACCATCCGAAGTCAAAGGGCAAACAAAGCTTTGCCTCCCCGCTCCATAAATTCAAGCCATCATTGCCGCAGATCGTGATTCGTGTAAATGAACTTTCCTCCACTGCTCGCCAGCAGGAAGGTCTTCAGGTCGGCTAGCTGGGGCGGGTTTTCCTGTTTAGCCCATACGAATATTGTTTCGCGACCATTCCAAATTGCCGCCAACGACTGGGGCGTCTCGAAGATATGGGGCGCGTCGGGAAACTTTGCGCCGTACCAGAGATTTCCCCTCGGCGGCCCCAAAACGTGGACCTGGATGCCCGTATAGTAGTTCAGCGTGGAGGCATCGCTGTACTGACCGTCGATCACGATCTCATCGCCGGGGCGAAAGTGTTTTTGAATGGCGACGGCGAGTGGGTAGGAGGAAAGAATCGGCGAAAAAGTGACGTAGGCGGAGCGTATGCAGCCAAAGAGCGCGACAGTCATCACCACGACAGCCGCATTGGCTGCGATGGAATGTCCGCGCCGGCGCAGGAACCAGTTGAAGCCCGTGCCGAGGAGCAGAGCGAGCGAGGCGACCAGAAGCGGTCCCTGAAACGCGCCCAACGCCTCGGGCGTGAGATCGAGCATGTGCCCGAGCGAGAAGTTGTAATCCTTGGGAGGAGCTTTCCTGAGCAGGTCCGCGAGGTCATAACCCGGCGCCGGGCGATGGGAGATTGCAAAAAAGTAGATGCCGGCGATGAATCCCAGCACGCCCAGGGCGAGGAGGAACGTGGAGGAGATGCGGCCGGCGCGCCGGGCGGATGAGTGCTTTGGCGACGCGGCTTCAAGCGCCAGCCAGCCGCCCACGAGGAGGGCCACGCCGGGCAGTCCGGGGATGGTGTAGTACTCCTGCCGTGTGGAGAAGCTGAAGAATACTGCGATCACCAGCGCCCAGAGCAGAAAGAGCAGATTCGCACGCCTGCGCCGGTCCAGGCTTCCGAGCCTGCCGCGGATTTCACTCCAGCGCACCGGGACTTCGCCAAGAGCCTGCGGCAGAAATATGAACCAGGGAAAGAGCCAGAGCACGAAGAGCGCCCAGAAGAGAAAGAGCGGAACCGTGCCATAGCCCGCGGGCACGCGCTTGCCCAGGAAGCGCATGAACTGCTCGTTAATAAAGTAGAGCCAGAGAAAGCCGCGCGCCTGCCCGGCGGGCGGATTTCGCAGCGCCGCCAGGATGTGCCAGGGCGCAGCGATTGCCAGGAATATAAGCGAGCTGGACAACAGGCGCATCTTGAGCAGGCGCCGGAGATCGCCGGTCAGAAGCAGAAAGAGTCCGATGGTTCCAATCGGGAATACCAGTCCGATCAGGCCCTTGGTAAGCACATTCAAGGCGCAGGTTGCGGCAAATCCCCAGCACAGCCAAAGCGAGGGCCGTTCCTGCTCGAGCGATCGCAGGAAGAAGTAATAGCCCAGGGTGAGCCACAGGGAGACGATCACCTCGGGAATCAGAAATCGCGTGTAAATGAACAGGCCGAGGGAGGTTGCCATGACCAGCCCCGAGCAGAACCCGCCCGCTTCTCCGTAGGCGAAGCGCCCCAGGAGCCAAGTGGCAAGCAGCAGCCCGAGCACGGCCAGCATCAGCGGCAGGCGCGTGCTCCAGTTGCTGATGCCGAAGACCTTGTAGCTGGCTATCAGGCTCCAGTACATCAATGGGGCCTTTTCAAGGTAGCGGAAACCGTTCGTGTACATCGTCACCCACTCGTGACGCTGCAACATTTCCCGCGCCGCCTCGGCGTGGACCGTGTCGACATCGTCGAGCAAGGGAGGTCTTGAAAGGCCGATCATATAGATCGCGCCCCACAGTACCGTGAGCAGCAGGACGGACGCACGCCAGTTCAAATGCCAACGGCTGGAGGCGCTGGATGCAACTTGGTTCGATTTCTTGTCGGGGGACTCTTCGAGGTTGGAGGCTGAATTCGAATCCATCTGCGATGACCATCCCTAGTGTATATGTGCGGCGCACATGCGGCATCAGTTGCGCGGCTGAGGCGCAGGCTGAAGCCACGCCGCACTAAGCCGTTTGCTCCTGTTCACTAGTGAGCGACGAGAAGTACCCCGGCGCAGACAAAAATTGTGGCGAGCCACCGGCGGCGGTCGACATCCTCGCCAAGGAAGAATTTGGCGCCCAGAGCACTGACGATGAATGTGAGCGATGCGGTTGCGGGGCCCATCAGGCTCAGATCGGCCCAGGAAAGGCCCATGAGGTTGCTGAAGAAAGCGATCGCCATAAAGGCGATTCCAGTGAGGAATGCCCCGCTGGAAAGGACGCGCATGACGACCGCGGAGAGTCCCCGGCTGCGTCTGAGTACGCCCAGGTCGCCAATGCGGCGCATCGCAAGCGCGATCAAGACATCTCCAGCCGAGGCGGCGACGACGGTAATGAAAATGCAAACCCAGGTATAGAGCGTTCTCATTCGTTTTCCTCCCGGGACGCAGCAGCGTAAAGGGCTTCTCCTGTTTCTCCGGTTCGCGACGGGCCACGCGCGACCACGCCGACCCCCGTCACGATGAGCGCAATGCCCGCCCAGCGTACAAGGCTGACATGCTCGCCGAGCCAGAAGTGCGCGATCAGCACCATGGTCACGTAGCCGAAGGCTGTGGCGGGAAGAACGAAAGTGAGGTCGGCGAAGGAAAGCGCTGTCATGTAGTTCGCCATGCCGGCGATCAGGCACGCAATACCCAGAATGATCCACGGACTGGCGACTGCGGCGAAGACATGAGCGACGTGGTGCACATCAATTGCGCCCGATTGCTTCATGCCGCGCGCCAGAAAAGCGTCCCCGACGGGACTGAAAATGACAACAGAGAAAAGGACAAGAAACTTTCGAATCGTCAAGACAGAACTTCCTCTTTCGAGTCTGAAAGCGAGAGGCGGGCCCGCTCATGTTGGAACCACATCGGGCCAGTCGTCGCTTCACGCATTTCGGAATAGTGTATCCGCATTCGCTGGGGTCCAGTCGATGGACACATCCTTTGGGCGCCTGACAACGGACTTCTGTTGTGCCGGATGATAGGGAAGTAATGGTCAGCGACTATGTCACAGAACCAGTGACGCCTATCGTCACGCTATGGCATCCAAGCGCGCGATGGGATCTGCAGCGCATAACTCCGAGCAGACCCGGCGGGCCGAGAAGGTTCGCCTTGCGGTTGACGCGATTCCGGAGATGACGCGGTTCGTGCAGGGGGATGGTCGGCTGGCCGCTCCCGACGATCTCGGAGGATAGCGCTCTGGAATCGTTCTACGGCACGGCGAGATCAAGGTCGCATCGGATTAGAATTGCGATTGCGATGGGAAGTACGGTATCAAAATGTAGTCCTGCAGTGCATGAGGGCGGAGTACAGATGGCAGACGCAGCGCACACTTTGTCTCAGTTCCAGCTGCCAATGAAAGCCGCGGCCGGTCATCGATTGGCCCTGGCGATGGGGACGCTACTTGCATGTTGTACCCCGGCAATCTGGTGCCAGACAGCACCGCCTGCTCCCAATCAGCCCTGGCACTCGCCTGAGGAAAGGCGTATGGAACAGAGTGCTGGGCAATCGCTCTCCCACGAGTTCTCCACCAACGCGGCCACGACATACACGCTGGCAGAGCTGATTGACCTGGCGGAAGCGCACAATCCGGAAACGCGCCAGGCCTGGGAAGCGGCACGCTCGCGGGCCGCTGCTATGGGCGTTGCACGGAGCGAACTTTACCCCACGCTGGCCGTTGCGGCGCTGTCGCAAACCGAGCGCAACCAGATCTACTTCAACACGCGCTTTTATCGGCAAACGGCGCAGTCCTTCGATCTTGCACTCGACCTGAACTACACCGTCTTTGACTTTGGCGCGCGCGCCGGTCGTATTGATGCGGCCAAAGCGCAGCTCCTCGCCGCCGACTTCGCCTTCAACGACGCGCAGCGCCTGCTAATCTATCGTGTTGCCAACGCCTACTACCAACTGCTGAACGCCGCCGGCCAGGTAGTGGCCGCGCGCGCCAACCTCGCCAACGCGCAGACGGTCCAGCAAGCCGCGGAAGCACGCCTCAAAAATGGACTTGCGACGCTCCCGGACGTTCTCGAGGCACGAAGCGCGTCGGCACAGGCCGAGTACGATCTGCAGGCTGCTCTCGGCGCTCAGGACGTTGCGCACGGCAATCTTGCCACGGCTCTCGGCGTCTCGCCCACCGACACCATAAATGTCGAGTCCATCGAGCAGCTCAAGCTGCCGGATTCCATTGAGGACACCGTTGATCAGGCCATCGACCGCGCCTTTCGCCAGCGTCCCGATCTCATGAGCCAGATCGCGAGGATTCGCGCCGCCGATGCGCGGCTGAAGCAGGCGCATGCGGCCTACTTTCCCACCCTCAGCCTGCACGCGCAGCCCGACGCGCAGTCGCTCTATGCAGAGCAACAACAACTGCCCTGGGGAAACACGGCCGACCTCGACGGAGAGGTGAGTTTGGGCCTCAATTGGACCATATTCGACGGGGGTGCGCGCAAAAAAGAGGTAGAGCAGGCGCAGGCTGACATCCGCACGGCCCAGGCCCAGGCTGATGTGATCCGCGACCAGATTGAAAATGAAATCTGGTCCTCCTACTCCGATCTAAAGACCGCATTTCGCCAGCGACAGGCCGCCGTGGAGCTTCTCGAAGCCTCCGATCAGTCCTACAACGCGGCCATCGAGTCCTATCATTACGGTGTGCGCAACCTTCTGGACGTAACCCAGGCGCAAAAAACGCTCGCGCAGGCCCGGTCAGCCGACGTCCTCGCACGCGCGCAGGTGTTGACCGCGCTCGCCCGTCTTGCGTTCACAACCGGAGACGCCATCCAACCCGTGCAACCGAGGACCAAGCCATGATGCACCCCACGTTTAACAGGTCGCCGTGGTCGTATGTGGCATTCGGCGTAGTGTTGTGCGCAGCATTCTTCCCCATCGGCTGCGCCTTGTCTCCCACTTACGACATCATGGGTTCCATGTTTCCGGCGTGGCTTCTCTGCATTGTCGTTGGCATCGTGCTGGCAGTGCTCTCGCGGTGGCTTTTCCTGCGTTTTCGTATCGCGCCGCTTTACCCGGTCATCGCCTATCCATGTATTGCCGCGATATTCACATTCGCAATCTGGCTGATCTTTTTCCAGCAATGAGGACACACGCATGGCGGAATTCGCAGTTGAAAAGTCGCCGCACCGGCCCATCGAACGCAGGATCACCATCGCAATTGTCGCAACCACCGTCCTGCTCGGACTAGTCGTCGCCTGGCGCGCCGTCCATCATCCGCGCACAGACGACGCCGAGATCTTCGCCAACTACATCGGCATGGCGCCGCAGGTCGACGGCCCCCTCGTCCAGCTCAACGTCCACGACAACGAGTTCGTCCCGAAGGGCACATTACTGTTCGTCATCGATCCCCGGCCCTACGAATACGCCTACGAAAAGGCGCTTTCGGACCAGGCTGCTCTGCAAGGCCAGATTGCAGACGAGCAGCGCCGCATAGCCGCTGAAGTCAGCGGCGTATCCGTCGCCAAAGCCGGCGTGCAGACCGCGGAAGCCGATGTGGCGCATTGGGCTGCCGCACAGGACCAGGCGCGTGCCGACATCGCCAATGCGGAGCAGGGCGTTGCGCGCGCCAAGGCCGAATGGAACTACGCCAACGACAACCTCCACCGCATCGAGCCGCTCCTCAAGAAGCAGTTTGTCACCGTCGACCAGGTGGATCGCGCTCACACTTTGGAAGAAGCCCAGGCGCAGGCGCTCATGCAGGCGCAATCGCAGTTGACCGCGGCCCAGGCCGAGCTGCGCTCCACCACGGCGCAGTACCTCCAATCCAAAGCCGCTCTCCAGCAGCACCTTGCCCAGCACGCGCAGGCGCAGCACTCCGTTCTCACCCTTGAGCCGCTCCTGAACCAGCGCGGCGCACTCGCCGCCGAAGTCAAGAACGCCAAGTACAACCTTGACAACTGCCGCGTCTACGCGCCCTTCGACGCGCGCGTCACCAATCTCACCATCTCCGTTGGCGATTACGCGCACATCGGCCAGCAGGTCTTCACCCTCATCGATGTCCGCACCTGGTGGGCCGTGGCCAACTTCCGCGAAGGCCAGCTGCGCCACATCCACCCCGGTATGAAGGCCGACGTCTTCATCATGTCCCGCCCCAATGAACCCTTTTCCGGCGTCGTCGACAGCATTGGTTTCGGCGTTACCCCGGATGAGGACGTCGTCGGCCGCCTTGGCCCCGGTCTTCCCGACGTGCAGCGTACCCTGAATTGGGTCCACCTCGCTGCTCGCTATCCGGTCCGCGTCCGGATCCTCAACCCGCCTCGCGGCGTCTTTCGCATCGGCGAGACCACCGTCGTCACCATTAAGGGGCGGTGAGCATGGCTACCGCCGTACAAAGCGCTGTCCCATGGCGCCAGTCCTTTGCATGGCTGCGGCAATTTCTCCGGGACGAGCTCGCACCCTACCCTGGCAGGGGCGCAGTGGTCGCACGTATGGTCATCGGCACAACTCTGGTCATGATCATTTGCATGACCTTTGGCATTCCCTACGCGTTTCAAGGTGCAATCTTTGTACTTCTGGTTTCCCGGGAGAGCCTTCATGCCACACTTCAATCGGCGGCAACGATACTCGTCGCTACCGCTATAGGTGCGGCCTATCTCTTGCTCACGGTTGGATTTCTTGTCAGCGATCCCCTGCTCCATTTGTTCTGGGTCATCGGCTCCTTGTTTCTGGCGTTCTATGCGATGAGCGTGCTGACGAGCTACTTTGCCGCCGTTATTTTCGCCGTCATAATCTCCGTTGGAGTGCCGTTATGGGACCGCCTTTTGCCGGCGGAGAACAACGTGGAAGATACGCTTCGGCTGTGTTTGGCAGCGTTGGTAGCGATCATGGTTACTGCCGGAGTAGAAGTGATCTTCGCCGCACTCAAGCCCCAGGACGATCTCACCGTTTCCATTGCCGATCGCCTCGAGAGCGTCGCCAACCTTTTGCGCTCGTATGTGGAAGGGAAGCCAGACCGGTTGTCGCAGCAAAAGATTATCAGTCTCAGCCTGGTGGGAATGTCCCGTATGCGCCGCGATCTGGAACACTCCAACTACTCGGTACCCTATGCGGAAAAAATGGGCGCTGTCGTGGCATTCACAGGGAGGCTGGTAGACGTTGCCGCTACTCTGTCTGATTTCCCCGTCCAGCTGTCGGATGACGATCGGAGCTACCTGCGCAGTCTTACCGAAAGCATTGTTGCCATTCGGAACGATCTTTTGGCTGGGAGGCCGCCGCATCTGGCCAGTTCACCGCAAGAAGCGAAGCCCGTGGAAACTGTTCCGCTGCTGCGGGAGATAGGGCAGACCGTTACGCTCATCGCCGAGGTCTTCACGGGATCACAGTCCCTCCATGCCTTCGCGCGTTCGTCTGAGCCTGCGGAACCGCGCATGCAGATCTTCGCTCCCGACACATTCTCCAATCCTGACCACATTCGTTTCTGCCTGCGGGGCGGACTGACCGCCAGCCTCTGCTACGTTATCTACCACCTGGTCGCATGGCCGGGAATCAGCACAGCGATCACCACTTGCCTGCTGACAGCTCTAACCACAGTCGGCTCTTCCCGGCAGAAGCAGGTCCTTCGCTTCGGCGGTGCGTTTGTGGGTGGCGTCATCATCGGTATCGGGGCGCAGGCCTTCATCCTGCCCGCTCTGGACTCCATCACGGGGTTCACGCTTCTCTTTGTCGCGGTCACCTTTCTTGCGGCGTGGTTCGCCACTTCTAGCCCTCGCCTCTCGTATTTCGGAATTCAGATTGCGCTCGCCTTCTATCTCATAAACCTCCAGGAATTCAAGTTTCAGACCTCGCTTTCGGTGGCGCGGGATCGCGTGGCCGGCATCCTGCTTGGCCTTATCGCCATGTGGCTTGTCTTCGATCAGCTCTGGGGCGCGCCTGCCGCTGTGGCCATGAAGCGCGCCTTCGTCACCACGGTACGCCTTCTCGCCCAGCTCTTTCGCGAGCCCATTTCCAGCGACCATGCCGTGGCCGTCCAGCAGAGCTATGCTCTCCGCGAAAGCATTGGCGTCAGTCTCAACCGTCTCCGCGAACAGGCCGACGCCGTCATGCTTGAGTTCGGTTCCGCGCGCGAGCGCGACCTGGCGCTCCGAGCACAGCTTTTCCAATGGCAGCTCCGGCTCCGCTCGGTCTTCGTCGCTCGCATAGCCCTGCTCAAGTACCGCCTGCGCCTCAGAGGCTTTGAGCTGCCAGAGACCATCCAGGCCGCGCAGCATGAATTTGATATGAGCCTTGCCGCTCTGCTCGACGGGTTGGCTGACCGGCTCGAAGGGAAGCCCGCGCCTCGTCCTCCATCAATAGAAGCGGCTCTGCAGCATCTCGAACAGGAGGTCCGGCTATACTATCCCACCGAGCCGCCCGAACATCTGCCCGAGCAGCTTCGCACCTTCCTTCCCTTAACGCGCCGCGTCTGTCTTCTCCTGCAATCTGTGGCCGACGAAGTGCTCGCCACTCCACTTCCGTAGCGAATCACAGCGTCTGGATCTGCGCGTTTGTTCGCCAACAATAAGGACACAGTAAGCTGTGGCACCGTCATCGCGCTGAATAACTTGGAATGGACGCCTGGTGAATTTTGAGGTGTAACTGACCAAACAAATCTTACTTGTAAGTATTTGACTCGCGTGGCTTTGACGCAACTAAACCAGTTGTCCTTGGGTTTTATCGGTAGCTCTCAGGAGGCTGTCGGCGTACGCGGTGGCATCCTCAGATAGCTGAATCCTCAGCCGGATTTTTTTGACTATTGCCACAAAGCTTCACCTGTCGTCATGAAGAGTAAGGCTTAGCTTTGACCGTCACGTGCATCCGATTGTCGGCAAACTTCATCTTTCACATTGCAATCTCAGCCAAATTTGTCGCTACACAACAAATTGGTTTAGAGGCATTGGGAAGAGGATAGGGCCTGCTCGTGATCTTCCGCGGCGAATCACCGTGAGATAACTGTTACTCGCTGCCCCCTCGAAAGGGTGTTGCTTCAATCGGAGCGTTGGGCAACACTGGTGCTGTCTGATACCTAACACCTCGTTCCTGCCCTCTTTCGATTCTTCTTAATCCTGCAGCCTGATGCGCAGAAGGGAGTGCGTCCGATGAAGAAATGGTCCTTCGTCATCCCCGTGGTGGTGCTCGTCGCTGCGGTGTTTCTGTTCCTTGCGATCCGAGGGCATTGGACATCATGGCAAAGCAATGCCGTCGTTCAGAAGACCAACGATGCTTATGTGACCGCGAATCAGATTCCGCTCAGCACGCGCATCAGTGGAACTGTGAATGCCGTGCCGGTGGAAGACTATCAGGCCGTCAAAGCCGGCCAGCCCCTGATCTTACTCGATGACTCCGATTATCGGGCGGTGGTGAGTGAGGCTCAGGCGGCCATCGCTGCCGCTCAGGCAGAACTCGTGGCCAATCAGGACGCCAAGCGCGCCGCCGATGCGAGCGTCAAGAGCGCAGAAGCAGCGATCGCTCAGGCCACGGCTGCAGCCCAGGCCGCGCAGGATGCCATCTCCGCCGCGCAGGCGCAGGCCACGCAGGCGGCCAGCGAATACCGGCGCGTGGACGCGCTCTACCGCCATCAGGCGGCGACGCAGGCGCAGTACGATCAGGCGCTCGCGGCGCGCGACTCTACGCAGGCCGGGTTACAGGCCAAACGCGCCCAGGCTGTACAGGCACAAGCGGCCATCGCAAGCGGAGAGGCCGCCAAGGAAGCAGCCCTGCAGCAGCGGTCCGGCTTGAATGCGAAGGACAACGCTCTGCAGGCACAGATTGCAGCCAATAAGGCGCAGTTGGTCGTAGCGCAGGTCAATCTCGGCTACACCACGATCAGCGCTCCAGCTGACGGCCGCATCGGCAAGCTCCAGGTGCATCCGGGCCAGCTGGTCGGCGCCGGCGTCGAGGTCGTCGACTTTGTGCAGCACGGCGCGTGGATTGAAGCCAATTATCAGGAAACCCAGTTGAAGCGCATTCGAGTAGGAGATCGCGCCGATGTGCACATCGACGCCTATCCTTCGCGAACGTTTCACGGCTATGTGGCGGAGATTGCTCCAGCCAGCGGCGCAGCCACGGCATTGCTGCCGCCCGATAATGCAACCGGAAACTTCACCAAGGTGGTGCAGCGTGTTCCGGTCAAGGTTGTGCTCGACGATGAGTCTTCTGCGAATACACTGCGGCCCGGCCTCTCGGCAGAGGTTGCGATTCACACCAACGAAGTAGAGAAGGCAGCGGCTTCTCCTGCCGCGGGCAATCAGTGAAGCGCGATGGTGGAAGTTGAGAAGAGCGCGTCTGGAAATAAGACTCGCCCCATGCTCGGTATCTTTGCCGTGCTGCTGGGCGCGTCGCTGGCGACCTTCTTTGGCCGCCTGCTGAGCGTGGGCGCGGACGATCTGCGCGGCGCGCTCGGCCTCAGCGTGGATTCCTCTTCGTGGATCAGCACAGCCTACAACATGGGCATGATGTTTATCGGCCCCTTTTCGGTATACCTCGGAGGCCTACTCGGGCCGCGCCGCGTCCTGCTGTGGTGCGCTTATATCTTCACCGCGGTAACCTTCATCATGCCTTTCGCCGGGCATCTTCCATCGCTGATCGCCCTGCTCGCGATCGCCGGACTGACCGCCGGCACATTCTATCCGTTGACGCTGTCGTTTATTCTGCGCAATCTGCCGCAGAGCTACGTGCTGTATGGCATCGCAGCGTATGCCATCGACATCGTGGTTACGACGCACGTCGCGGACTCCTACGAAGCATGGGTGATGCGCAACCTGTCGTGGTGCTGGCTCTTCTGGACGATCACCGTTGCTACGCCGGCCATGATCGTTCTGGTTCGAAACGGCATTCCCGCACAGCCCATTCCACGTCCCAAACCCGGGCAGCCGCCGATCAGTTGGCGCGGATTTCTCTATGCAAGCCTGGGTGCGGCGCTTGTCTATGGCGCGCTCGATCAGGGGCAGCGGCTCGAATGGTGGCACTCCGGCACCTTTGCCGCCATGGTGATTACAGGCTCCTTCCTGATTCTTGTTGCCGGTGTGCGCCACTTCAGCCAGCCTCACCCGCTGGTGAACTTTCCGTTTCTGCGCCGCCGCAATACTTTGCTGCTCGGCCTCACGGTCATGCTCTTCCGTTTTGTGCTGTTAGCTTCTGTAGTACTGGTTCCCAGCTATCTCACCGCGATCCAGCAGTACCGGCCCGATCAGGTCGGTCCTGTGTTGCTGTGGCTGGCCATCCCTCAGTTCCTCGCCGGGCTGCTTGCCGTCTATCTGCTGGGCAAAATTGATGCGCGCCTGATTCTCGCCGTAGGGTTCTCGCTGATCGCCCTCGGCTGTCTGATGGACTCACACATCACCGCGGCGTGGTCGGGAAACAACTTCACCCTGAGTCAGCTTGTGCTGGCGTTAGGCGAAGGGCTTGCATTCAACAGCATGGTGGGCGCCATTATTCTCGACATTCTCAACTCGGGCTCGCTTGAAAAACCAGCCGATGTGCTTACCTTTGCGGGATTCTTCCAGACTATCCGGCTCTTTGGCGGGGAAGTGGGGGCCACGTTCATCCGCCACTTTCTGCAAATCCGGGAAGTCTTTCATTACAATCTGCTGGCCTCGGGTATCCAGGGCGGCACTGCGCCATTGCAGCAGCGCGAGCACACCCTTCTTGGAGCCATGCACAGCCACGCAGCCACGCAAAATGCGCTCATCGGACGGTCAGCAGGTCTGCTCGTCATCAGCATTCGTCAGCAGGCGTTTACGTTGTCGCTTGCAGACGGCTTCACGTTGATTGCCATGGTTGCCGCGGCCTGCCTGTTGGTTGCAGCCGGACTGCGAGCGCTCAAGCTTGGCTACCCTCAGATCATCGCGGCGCCTGTCGCCGGTAAAACCACTTCGTAAGGAGGGCTCCCATGCCTGGAAAATGCACTTCAAGCTTCTTGGCCCTGTTGCTGGCCGCGCTGATCGCGACGGCCATGCCAACGGCTCGCGCTCAGCAGTCGGAAACGGC
>JASHUR010000198.1 GCA_030039895.1 Acidobacteriaceae bacterium
TGTCCGAGGGCGACATGGTCGAAAACTCCGTCAGCATCACATCGCGCATCCGCACCGTCTCCACAACCGATTGGAACACCACGCCCTGGTCTTCAAGCTGCGCTCCGATAAAGATGAAGAACCCTGCCGTAATCAGCCACGGACTCAACTCCGCCGCTGTCGCGTTGTTCGGCAGCGCCAGCAGAGCCAAGCCGGCAACCATGGCCAGCGCGCCAAATCCCTGCCCCATTCCAGATGCGGTCCTAGTCGCCTGCGCCGCTCCCCGCGTGCGCGCAAACTCGCCCCGCAAAATGCGCCCCGCATCCAGCGGATATGCCGGTATCAGATGCAATAGCCCGAGAATTGCGCTCAGCCATACCGTTGAGCGCATCAGGTGATGCGGCGTAATCAGCGGTCGCGTAATTAAGGACACCGCCGGAGTGGCCCCCGCAATCAGCGCCGCCACAATCCCTGCAAAAATCAGGTTCGCCGCCGGCCCTACGACCGCCAGCGCAGTCTGCACGCCCGGTTCAATCGCGCGCTCCGCGCTGTCCGGAGACGCATACGAAAACAGCCCGCCGATCGGCAGCAGCAAAATGCTCCGCAAGTGCAGGCCATGCCACGCCGCCGCAATCAGCCTCGCAACCTCGCGCACCATCACCACCAGCAGCAGCAGCACCCACAGCATGATGCCGCGCCATGCGCTCACTCCGGTGTCATATGCCGCCAGCAGACTGAACCCCAGAAGCAGCACAAAGAAATGGTGGATTCGGATGTCCACTCCGAACCATCGCCCCAGCGGAAATGACCACGCTCGCATTGCTTCTGTCTTGCCTGCCTTCCGTGCTCAGTCTATTGTATTGCCTCACCCCGCCCATACGCGCGTGTGTCGGTGCCACAGCGCCCTTGTTACGATGTCCCCATGCGCGTCATCGCAGGAGAATTTCGCTCCCGCCCGCTCGGCACCCCTAAAGGCCTCGACACGCGTCCCACCAGCGACCGCCTCCGCGAAACTCTCTTCAACGTGCTCGCCCCACGCATCGCCGGCTCTGTCTTCCTCGACCTCTATGCAGGCTCCGGGGCGGTCGGCATCGAAGCCCTCAGCCGCGGCGCATCGCATGTCATCTTCGTCGAGCACGCCCCGCCCGCCCTGCGCGCCATCCGCTCCAACCTCGCCTCACTCGGTATCCGCGGCAACTACTCCATCCAATCGCACCGTGTCTCCACTGTCCTCCACCATCTCGCCGCCGCCGAACCCAAAGCCGACATCGTCTTCCTCGACCCGCCCTACAACACCGCCGAAGAATACGACTCCACCCTCACCCTCCTCGGCGACGAATGCCTACCTCTGCTCGCGCCCAACGCCATTGTCATCGCCGAACATCTCCGCAAGCTCGACCTGCCCGCCGCCTCCGGCGCACTCCATCGCTATCGCACCCTCAAACAAGGCGACTCCATCTTGAGCTTTTACTCAATTTCTTCAGTGGACGATCCCAGCTAATCCCCCACCGCACTCTCACCCGTCTCCAGATCCACCCGGAACGGAACATCCTTGTCCGTCATCAGGTCCCAGCCCAGCCCGCGCAGCCATCGGCCTTCAACACCGGTAATCTGCACGCCCTCCCACGACAGCCGCCCCGTCTGCCACGCCGCACCCCGTGCGCCCCACGCCGTCAGCGCATGATGCCCGGCAAACAGCAGCAGACCCTGCTCCTTCAGTGCCCGCACTTCGAGCACCGGCTTGTACTCCACCTGGGCAAACTCCTCCGGCTGTTGTGTGTTCACCATGTACGCATACCCGCCCGACACCGCGCACATCCATGCCGCGTTGGGACAACTCCACACGCCCGTCGGAGCCGCTGCATCTGCAAACCCCAGCGCAAACGTCGCCAGAAAGCTCTCCGCGCCCGCTGGCCTCACCATCACCTCTAGCGCGCCCCGCTCCACCTCTTCCGCCTGCTTCGGATACACAAACTGCCGCCGCGGCAAAATCAGCGGCCGCTCGCGCAACACCTCTGCCTCCCAGTCGTGCGCAAACGTCAGGTCAACGTTCGCCATCACTCGCGCACAAACCTCTCCACCCGCTCCCGTACGCTCTCCACATACACCGGCATTTCCAACACGCTCCCCGCCTCAATCATCGGAATCAGCTTGTCAAACTCCGGCCCCGAGTGCGCGCCCGTCAGCGCAATCCGCACCGGATGAAACAAATCCTTGCCCTTCGCGCCCGTCTCCGTCTTGATCTCGTTCATCCACGCCTTGAACTGCTCTGCCGTCACGGCCCCCGGCGCAGCCGCACTCACGCGAGCCGCAAACGCCGCCAGTACCTTCCCGGCAATCTCCGTCCCCAGCACCGCCGCGTTTTCAGGATCGGCCTTCGCCGCCGCCACATCCATGCGAAACACAAACTCCGCCTTCGCCGGCAACTGATCCAGCTGATCGAGCGACGGCAGAAACACCGCTAGCAGCGCCTCCAGCCACGCCGCCACCTTCTGGTCAGCCGCATCCTGCCCCGCCAGCAGGCCTGCTTTTTCGAAATAAGGCCACGCCAGCTCCGCCAGCCGCGCAATCTCCGCGCTCTTCATGTAGTGCCGGTTTAGCCAGTGCAGCTTCGCCCAGTCAAACACAGCCGGAGAAGCCGTTACCCGCTCCAGCTTGAACTCCTTCGTCAACTCGTCTTCGGTAAACGTCTCCCGCGTGCCGCCTTCAGCTCCCCAGCCCAGCAGCGCCAGATAATTCACCAGCGCCTCCGGCAGAATCCCCATCTCGCGAAAGCTCGCAATCGACGTCGCCCCGTGCCGCTTCGACAACCGCTCGCGGTCGCTGCCCAATATCGTCGATAGATGCGCAAACTCTGGCACCTTCCACCCAAACGCCTCGTAAATCGCCACCTGCTTCGGCGTGTTCGACAGGTGATCATCGCCGCGAATCACATGCGTGATCTCCATCAGCGCGTCATCCACCGTCACCACATAGTTGTAAACCGGAACTCCTGACGACCTCACCAGGATCGGATCGCTCACTGTCTCGCTCGCAAACTCCACCTCTCCGCGCACAATATCGTGGAACCGCAGCGCATGCTCCGGAATCCGCAGCCGCACCGCAAACGCCTCACCCAGCGCCGCGCGTTTTGCCGACTCCTCCCGGTCAATCCCTCTGCACTTTCCCGAATACACCTGCGGCCTGTGCGCCGCCACCGCCCGCGCGCGCTCTGCCTCCAGCTCCTCCGCCGTGCAAAAGCATCGATACGCCTTGCCCTCGCGCAGCAACCGCTCCGTATGTTCGCGATAAATCCCCAGCCGCTCCGACTGCCGGTAAGGAGCATGCGGCCCCGGCACGCCTGGCCCTTCATCCCACTCCAGGCCCAGCCAGCGCAAATCTTCCATCAGTTGCGCTTCATGCTTCACTTCGCTGCGGTCTAGGTCCGTGTCTTCAATCCGCAGCAAAAACTCGCCGCCCGTATGCCGCGCAAACAGCCAGTTATAGAGAGCCGTCCGCGCATTCCCCACATGCAGCAACCCCGTCGGCGAAGGAGCAAACCGCACTCGCGTCTTCTGTGCCTTCATATCTATCGAGCTTACCAACTTTGCATGGCGATCTGACGTACGGGTGGCCTACACAAGCCTCTTTTGCTTGTGTGGGGAAAAGGAACCTTGTCTATTCCCTAATCTCCACTCTTCCCGAAATGTTCGCACCCTCCAGCCTGAAGCGCTACCATTCGTCCCGCCTTTGTCCGCAGAGATATGCGAGGTTTGCCTGATGCCCTCCGCACCATCCTCCCAATCCGATGCACCTCAACCCCGGCAATCT
>JASHUR010000199.1 GCA_030039895.1 Acidobacteriaceae bacterium
GATAACGAATATTCTGTAAAGTGACGGCATTGATCAAAGGGGCATTTAGAATCTGAGGTGTTTGGAGGTATTTCACATTCCTTCCCTTCAGGTCATTCAGGCGGTTTCGGGCACGTTTCACCACTTTGACCTGGCTCGCGAACTTGAGTCCCTAGGCTACCTTAAGCGAATTTATTCAACCTTTCCGTGGACGCGCCTGCAACGCGAGGGTGTGGCGCGGGAGCACGTGCGGACGTTTCCCTGGATCCATGCGCCGCTCATGGGCGCGTTCCGCTATGTGGAGGTTCCGCGGCGGATTGGAACGGAGCTGGCACTGGCGAACGTCCGGCTTTTTGATGCGTGGGTTGCTTCCCGGCTGGAAGAATGTGACGCGTTTGTGGCGATCTCGGGATCGGGACTGAAGACTGGAGGGGTGGCGAAGAGGCGCGGCGCAAAGTATGTATGCGACCGGGGGTCATCACATATCCAGTATCAGAAGTTGGTATTGGAGGAGGAATTTGCGCGGTGGGGTCTGGCCCGTGAGGTGGTGGATCCTCGCATTGTGGCACGCGAAGAGGCGGAATATGCACAGGCGGATACGATTACCGTCCCATCGGAGTTTGCGCGGCGGACGTTTCTTGAAATGGGAATTGCGGCGGAAAAGCTGGTCAAGGTCCCCTATGGGGTTCGGCTGGACCGCTTTCTGAAGGTGGGTGAGCCAGCCAGCGGACAATTTAACGTGCTTTTTGCCGGGACTGTGAGCATCCGTAAGGGTATTCCTTATCTATTAGAAGCATTTAATAACTTCAAGCATCCCAGGAAGAAATTGCGGCTGGCCGGGCCGCTGGAGCCGGAGATGCGTTCCCTGCTTTCGCGCTTTGACCTGTCCGATGTCGAGGTGCTTGGGCGACAACCGCAGGATGAGCTTGCGCGATGGATGAGCCAGAGCCATGTGATGGTGCTGCCGTCGATCGAAGAAGGACTGGCGTTGGTGCAGGGTCAGGCGCTGGCGTGCGGTTGTCCACTGATCAGCTCGTTCAACACGGGCGGCGAAGACCTGTTCAGCAACGGCGTGGAGGGCTTCCTCGTCCCAATCCGATCGCCCGAGGCGATCTGCGAACGGCTGACGCAACTAGCGGACGAACCGGAGCTGAGGCAGCGTATGAGCGAGGCCGCGCTTATGCGGGTGCAGAGCCTGGGCGGGTGGCGAGAGTATGGGCGAAACTATGCACGTTTCCTCGAGCGGCTTACCGGACGAGCCTGAGCTTCTCGACGAAGCCGATGCCTCTGTTTGCCAGCCAGCGACCGGCGCGGTATGCGGGCTTGCAGTTCTGCTTGAGCCACATAGCGACAGGCATGACGGGCCGGAGCACGCGATAACGGAATTTATTGAGGCGATGGCTCCTGCCCTGTGCATCTCCCTCATCGCTAAAGACGTGCCTGTAGTAGGCGGGAAAAACGGCGGTCAGGAAGCGGGTCTGTCGCTTCCAGCGGCGGCTGTAGTCGTCCTCGCAACGCTCCATGTCGCGGTCTTCAATATACAAGCCCACGTGCTCGAGAGCGGCACGGCTGCGGATATGCGGCTGGTCGTTATAGAGGAAATGTTCTTTGCGGCCATCCGCAAGCGGGCGCGGGGTTAGGTAGCATGGTTCGCCACCTGCGCGTTTTCCGTGCAGAGGCATGGCGCGATCGGGCGGATTGTCTGAGCCGGCGAAGTTGATGATGCCGACATCGGGATTGGCTTCGAGAACTGCAATGGCGTTGGAGAGATAATCGGGCGGGCCCTGGCACATCCAGTCGTCCTGAACCATGAGGATGTATTTGCCGGAGCAGTGGCGAAGTCCGTTGTTGTTGTTGGCGCCAAGGCCGCGGTTTTTAGGCTCCAGGGCGAAGACATCAGCGGGCAGTGTGCGGATCTGGGACTGGATTTCGGGGCCGCTGCCGTCGTCGGCGATGACCAGCTCAAGGTTGGAGTAGTTTGTATTTTTGCGAAATGCACGGATGCACTGCTCAAGCATGTCGAAGCGTTTGTAGGTGATAAAGAGTACAGATACGAGCGGGGATTGCTGGTCGGTCATAAAAGAAAAGACGCGTGTGCTGGTATGTTTTAGATTGTATGGCAAAAGTCCTGGTCCTCTCCTCCGCGGTCGAGGGTCCTTTCGATCCGTGGAAACACGGCACATGCTTCCTGCTCAAGCACAGTGCGGAGATAGACGCATTCGGCGAGCACCATTTGGTGGAAGATCCTGAAGAAGCTGACCTCATTCTCTTTGCCGAAATGGGAGAATGCGGCATATTCGAGGAAAGAGTGCGTGCACACCCCTGCTACCGGCGCTTTCGCAGCAAGTGTTTTCTTTTTGACGGCTTCGGAGACATCACCTACCCGATTCTGCCCGGCGTGTACTCCTCGCTTCGCAAAGATTTTTATCGTCCCGACCATGCCCGGACCGGGTTCTACCAGATCCTGATCCAAAATGTTTATATTGATTACCGCCGGCCTACCGGGCAGGAGAAATATCTGGCGTCGTTTGTCGGTACGCGCAAGACGCATCCAGTGCGCAGCGCACTCTTCTCGTTTAAGCGCGACGACATCTACGTAGCCGATACTACCGGCATCAGCCTGCACATGATGTATCACGGTGAGCCGGCGGAGCGCGCCAAGTTCTGGTCGGACTATGCGGATACGATCGCAGACTCCCGCTTTTCCCTTTGCCCGGGCGGCCAGGCGCCCAATAGCATCAGGCTCTACGAGTCAATGAGAATGGGCCGCGCCTGCGTCATTCTCTCCGATGATTGGCCCCCGAACGACGGCGTTGATTGGGACTCCTGCTCACTTCGCGTCGCCGAAGCAGATGCGGCGCGCCTGCCGGAGTTGCTGGAAAAATATGCAGATCGATCCGCCGAGATGGGGCGCAACGCACGGCGGGAATGGGAGAAGTGGTTTTCGCCCAAAGTTGTATTTCACCGGGTCGTCGAACAATGCCTGGAGATTGGACGGCTCCGCGGGCGCTACAGCACGCTGCGGTCATACTCTTATTACCGTCCCATCTTCCGGCACCCCAAGCTCTACCTGCGCAGCATGAGAAATCTGTACCGGAATAACCGCAAAATATATTGGTGACTGGTAGATCAGGTTTGCTCGATGTTAATAGATAAGAACCGCGGATAGGGCGGGTCCGAGAGAAACAGCATGTTAGACTCGGCATGATCACCCCATGGAAAAGCGCTACAACGAGCTTGATTCACTACGCGGGCTGGCTGCCAGTACGGTGGTTCTGGGACACTTGGCGCTGCTGGTCTTTGCGGTGAATGCGCCGCCCAGCTGGCTTCGGTGGCGTGAGCTTGTAATGCTCGCAAATCGAACACCGCTTACGCTTTTGATGTCCGGCGGAGCGGCGGTACGCTTCTTCTTTGTGCTCAGCGGATTTGTGCTGATGCTGCCGTTCCTGCGCTATAAAGAGAATCCCTACTTTCCCTACCTTGTAAAGCGCATTTGCCGAATCTACCTTCCCTATCTTGCGGCTGTGGCGGTGGCGCTGGCTGGAGATTGCCTGCTTGGCCACCATCCCTTGTCGCTGTTCGGAGGATCCCTAGAGCCGACCTGGGCGAAGCCCATATCGTGGAAGCTGATTGTCCAGCACGTAGTAATGCTGGGTCGGTTCGACGCCCAGCAATTTGATACGGTGTTGTGGTCGCTGGTGCAGGAGATGCGGATTTCTATTCTGTACCCCCTGATTGCGCTTGCGGTGCTGAAGCTGAGACGGTGGAAGCTGCTGGCTTTGGTGATTGCGATTGAGGCCGGAGTGCTGGCAGTTCCCTTCTTCTTTCCCCACGCGGACATAAGCCTGGTCAGCTATCCGATGACCTTGCACTTTTCCTGCATGTTCACCCTAGGGGCATGGCTGGCGATGGAGCGCGAGCGGATTCGTGAGTGGATGCAGAGAATGAGCAAGCCTGCTAAGGCCTGGCTGGCTGGCGTGGCCTTCCTGATGTATTCGATGGGCGTCAAGACACTGTGGGGCGACCAGATTCAACTTCACCTGGTGCATCGCATCGAGGGCATCCACACCATTACAAGATGGGCCAATGTGATGTTTCTCGGTTATTTCCCAATCTGGGTGGGAGACTGGGTGGCGACGATCTGCGCGGCGATCGCGATTTGCTTTGCGCTTACGGACAGGCGTACCAAAAAGGTGCTGAACCACAAACTGGTGTTATTGACCGGGCGGGCATCGTACAGCCTGTACCTGGTACACGCCATTGTGCTCTATACCCTACTGTATCTGCTGTGGGGCACACACTACTTTGTGCTGCTTCTGCCGGGGTACTTCGTGTTGACGATTCTTCTGACGATTGTTTTCTATCGTTGGATCGAGATTCCGTCGATGAAGCTGGGGCGGTATCTGGCTAAGCGGATGACGGCACCAGTGGATAGCGCCAAGCCGCTGTCGGCGGCGGCTGACTGAAACTGGGCGCTACATCTTGTAGTGGCCGAGGTCTTCGTCGTTCAGGCCTTCGAGCCACTTTTTAACGTCGTGGGATGAGGCCTGCTCGGCCGGGTTGGGCAGGACTTTGGCGGCGCGCAGGACTTCTTCATCGACAAAGATGGGGCAGTCAGCGCGGAGGGCCAGTGCGAGTGCGTCCGAGGGGCGCGCGTCGAGTGAGATGATTTCCCCGTTCTGCTCCATCCAGATGACGGCGTAAAAGGTATCATCCTTGAGCTCGGTGACGACGACACGCTTGACCTGGGCGTTGAGGCTGTCGATGGCGAGGCGAAGCAGGTCGTGCGTGAGCGGGCGCGGGGTCTGGGATTTCTCGACTTCGAGGGCGATAGCGTTGGCCTCGTATAGGCCGACCCAGATGGGCAAAAGGGCGTCACTCTGCGGGTCCTTGAGTAGAACGATGGGCATATTGGTTGAGGGGTCAACCATAAGGCCGCGGATTTTCATTTCGATTTCCATAGCTCTAACCTCTTAGACCGCTTCGCCGACGAGGCTGTTAGGAAAGCTATTGGTGACCCGCGCTGTGAGGTAATTGCCGGTTGCGGGGAGGATGGGCTGCCGGGTGGTGAAGTTGAGGGTTTTGTTCTGTGAGGTGCGTCCGATGATCTGGCCGCGGGCGGGGTTATGACCCTCAACCATCACTTCAATCTCTTCCCCAATATGTTTGGCATAGTTGACTCTCTGGATTTCACGCTGACGGTCAAGGAGGGCCTGCAAGCGCGCGGACTTTTCAGAATCGGGTATCGAGTCCGGCATGGTGACAGCGGGGGTGTTGGGGCGCGGTGAGTATTTGAAGGCGAAGACGCCGTCGTACTGGACTTCGTCGAGAAGGGTGATGGTCTGCTTGAAGTCAGAGAAAGTTTC
>JASHUR010000003.1 GCA_030039895.1 Acidobacteriaceae bacterium
TTGCGGCGTTTTAATTCGCGCCTGCCGCACTATCGCAGCGCACAACACACGATTTCGACCAAAGGGCTCTCTCCGGAGGCAGTCGTAGCGCGTATTCTTGATGTCCTTGCCGGCGGCTGCATATCCGATTCAGCAACGAAAGGAGCCACGGTTTGATGAGCGAAGCCTCGTTGCCGGACGAACAGACGCAAGCAGCATCCAGCAGTCACACTCGCCACCGCAGCGACATATTGTTTGCCTTTGCAGTGGCCATAGCGATCTATCTGGCATGGAAGCTCCGGCGTGAGCTGGTTTTGATTTACGTGAGCGCGTTGTTTGCCGTCGTGCTCACTCCGGTTCTGCGCTTCATTATGAAGTTTCACATTGGCCGCTGGAAGCCGGGCAAAGGCGCAGCGATTTTTATCCTGTTCGTTACGATTCTTGCGTCTGCAATCGCGTTTATCAGCCTTGCCATCCCTCCCGTCATCCATGACCTGCACGACTTTGCTCTTGAAATGCCCACACGAGGGCCGCAGCTTCTGGACAGGGTGCACCATCTGCCATTTCTGCAGCACGTAAACCTCAATGCGCTCAATGCCAGACTGCAGGACTTTGCTTCGCGCTTTGCGACATATGTGTTGTTTTCTATCAGCGACTGGGCAAAGACATTATTCGATATCATCACCGGCATCTTTCTCACTGTGTATTTCATGCTGGAAGGCGAGACGGCTTATTCCTGGCTGCTTTCGCTCTTTCCGGTAGAAATGCGCCAGCGCCTAGACTCCACCATGGCCCGCGCGAAGGTGCGGATGGGCAAGTGGCTGCTGGGGCAGGGCTCGCTGATGCTGATTCTGGGCATTTGCAGCACCATTGTTTTTGCCGCACTGCGTATTCGTTATGCATATGCGCTGGGCGTGCTCATGGGGCTCTTCAACCTTATACCGGTTGTTGGGGCGATGATTTCCGTATCGCTGGTTGTTCTGGTTGCTGCGATTGACTCATGGGGGCGTGTTATCGGTGTGCTGGTCTTTTATGCCATCTATGCGCAGGTCGAGAACTCGTACCTGACGCCGCGGATTATGCAGACCAGCGTTGACCTCGCCGGCCTGGCGGTGATCATTGCGCTGCTTCTGGGTTCGGCGCTGGCTGGAGTGGCAGGCGCTCTGGTCTCAGTGCCAACCGCGGTGCTGATTGCGGTTTTGCTGAACGAGTATGCCGTAAAGCCTGAGACCAACATCATCGCTGCGGATTCGGGCGAAGCGCCCTGAGGTCTGAACAGACCCATACACCCACGCCTTACAGATTTTCAGAAAGTTGGAGCTCGGTTCGGGGAGATTGCTTCGCCAGCAGGCATGCCACCGCGCAGGAAGCCACGCGCGACTCAGCTGAGTCGGCACGGCTGGTGAGTATGATGGGGACTTTGGCGCCAAGAACAATTCCGGCAAGGCGCGCGCCACCAAGGTACTCAAGCTGCTTTGCCAGCATGTTGCCGGACTCGAGATCGGGAACGATCACGATGTCTGCCTTGCCCGCGACGGGCGATTTGAGATGCTTGACGAGCGCAGCTTCTTCGCTCACAGCCGTGTCGAAGGCCAGCGGCCCGTCCAGAACGGCGCCGGTGATCTGGCCGCGGTCGGCCATTTTGCAGAGCGCGGACGCGTCGAGCGTGGAGACAATCTTCGGGTTCACTGTTTCCACGGCCGAAAGGATTGCCACCTTCGGCTCCTGATTACCGAGCAGGTGGGCAAGGTCGATGGCGTTCTGCACGATATCGACCTTCTCTTCCAGAGTTGGATAGATGTTGACGGCTGCGTCGGTAATCAGGAGCGTGTGGGCGTAGAGCGGCGCTTCCATGATGAACACGTGGCTCACTCTGCGCGATGTGCGCAGTCCGCTCTCCTTCTGGACAACGAACCGCATAAGCAGATCGGTATGGATGCTGCCTTTCATCAGCGCCTTGGCCTGGCCTGTGCGGCAAAGTCTGGCGCTTTCGGCGGCGGCCTCTTCCTCAGAGTTAGCATCGATCACGGAATAAGGAGCGAGGTTGAGTCCGGCCTGCGCGGCAACACCTCGGATCTGCGGTTCAGATCCGACGAGCAGCGGCAAGATCAGCCCTGCTTCCGCTGCTTCCGTTGCGCCTGCCAATGAGACGCCACTGCACGGCCAGCAAACCGCCACGGGAATCGGCTCACTCCGCCTGCATTCGGCAATCAGTGATTCAAACAGCGGCAAAGCGCCGGAAGCATCCGGCGAGGCGTTAACATCCTGTGCTGAGGTGGGAAGAGTCGCGTCCATATCCTGCAGTTTGGCAAATTGAGGTCGGTTCTTCTGTGATAGCCATCACACCGCAACTTTGACTGCTTACCGGTGCGGCTGCATTCCTGATGGTGCGCTGAGAGAGGCTTTGTTGCCGGCGGGCGATGTAGTGGAATTGCCAGCGGGCGCATATTTGGATGCGCACTTTGCCTGAAGCTCGGTCGCGTGGAAGACGCCGTCATGGCCCAGCGTTCCGATTGCCAGGGCCTGTGCATTGTCCTTGAAGGTGTCCGGCGCAGGATCCTCGCCCGTGTAGTTGACCGTGAGTGTGCGGCCCTGCTCGACGAGGACAAAATGTACATTGGTTCCGCTGCGCTCAATGGAGCCCGGAGCCACATTGCCGGAAACGCGAAGATGGCGCGAGTACGCTTTGCGGCCCATCGCCTGCAATTCGCTGATTGTGACGTAGTAGCTCTTGTTGGATTGAACGCCCGTGATGGCGAGATACGCGATCA
>JASHUR010000200.1 GCA_030039895.1 Acidobacteriaceae bacterium
ATCGGGCCGAACACTCTAGCTGCCTGCTGTGCGACTATCTCGCCGTTGAAGCCAAAGACGGCGCGCGCATCGTCTGCCAGAACGATGATTTTCTGGTCGTGGTTCCCTGGTGGGCGGTCTGGCCGTTTGAAACCCTGGTGCTCTCACGCCGCCACATTGGCTCGCTGGCACAGTTCAACGACCGTGAAAAGACCTCCCTTGCCGGTATCCTGAAGCAGGTCACTATCCGCTACGACAATCTCTTCGAGACAAGCTTTCCCTACACCATGGGCTTCCACCAGGCTCCGGTTGACGGCCAGCCACACGATGAGTGGCACTTCCACGCACATTACTATCCGCCGCTGCTGCGTTCTGCCACTGTCCGCAAATTCATGGTCGGCTTTGAAATGCTTGGCATGCCGCAACGCGATATCACGGCAGAAGGTGCCGCTGAGCGGCTGCGCGCGGTTCCGGCAAAGCACTTCTACGAAGGAAAGGGCTGAGTGAGCCGCAGGGAAAGGCCGATCAGCGCAGCAGGACTTTAATCGTACCGTTCCTTAGTCGTAACGCTCATAAATCACCTGCTTCCTCTGCCAGCCCATCTCGATCAACTGCTTGCGGTTGCTAGAAACCATATTGTTCAATCCGCAGACATATGCGTAGATGTCAAAGCCAGTAGCCGCTGAAGTAGCGGGCGCACTCTGCGCGGCGCTTCCGATCGGCCGCTCCTTGAGCAGTGCAGCAACATGGTCCTGAACATAGCCACGCAATCCGGTCCATCCGTCCTGCGGACGGCTGAGCGTGGCAAGGTAGCGGAAGTTCGGATGTTCCGCAGCAATGCTCTCAAAGTACTCGTGATAGTAGAGCTGCGCCTCGTGCCGGGTCCCATACACAAGCCAGAGGTTGCGGCCTTCACTGCGGTCTTCGCCCGACTCCGGAAACAGATACTGCACAAACCCGCGGATAGGCGCGATACCCGTTCCAGTTGCGATAAAAATACTATCCGTCAGCGGCGAGCGCAGCGTGAACATCCCATACGGGCCGTGGAATATGACTCCCTCACCCGGCTCCAGATCGCAGATCTTGTTGGAGAAAAAACCGCCCTCGACCCGGTTCAGGCACAAATCGAAGCGATTGCCCTTCGGAGCGGAAGCAATGGAGTAGGCCCGCATCTGGTCCTTGCCGCTGGCATCCTTTGCAATGAACGAGGCGAACTGGCCGGGCGCAAAGTCAAACGCTGCCAGCTCCGGAATGGAAAACTCAAGGTGGTAGCTCTGCGCACGTTCCGATAACAAAAGCTTCTTTTCCAGGCGCGCCGTATAGAGTGGGGTTTCCAACGCTCGAATCCCTCAGTGAGAGTCAATTGGCCTACACAAATAGGTTCTCAGAAAATATCGCCCGGCTCTCCCTTATCTTCGTTCAAGCCCGGCCTTTATTCCACCGTGACGGACTTCGCCAGGTTGCGCGGCTGGTCCACGTCGCAGCCCCGGCGCACCGCAATGTGATACGCCAGCAACTGCAACGGAACCACCTCGAGCACAGGCAGCAGCAGCTCCGGGGCCGGAGGCACAAAGACTACATGTTCCACCAACTGGCCAATGTGCTCATCGCCCTCTGTCGCAACAGCAATCACTTTGCCCGACCGTGCCGTGACCTCCTGGATGTTCGAAAGCGTTTTTTCGTAGCGCAGCTTTGAGTCGCGATGGCTCTCGTCCTTTGTCGCCAGCACAACGACGGGCAGCGTTTCGTCGATCAGCGCATTCGGCCCATGCTTCATCTCCCCAGCCGGATAGCCCTCGGCGTGAATGTAGGAAATTTCCTTCAGCTTCAAAGCGCCCTCGAGTGCGATCGGGTAATGGATACCACGTCCCAGAAAGAGAAAATCCCTCGCGGTAGAGTACGTCTTCGCAAGCTGCTCGCAAACACTGTCCGCACTGTTAAGAACTTCGTGCAACTTGCCGGGGAGCAGGCTAAGCCCCTCAAGCAGCAGCCGGCTTTCGCTTTCGCTGACCGTGTTCCGCTTTTGCGCAAGGTGCACGGCAAAAAGAAAGATCGCCACCAGTTGCGCGGTAAACGCTTTGGTCGAGGCTACGCCGATCTCCGGCCCCGCATGCGTGTAAATTACGCCATGCGCTTCGCGGGCAATCATGGCCCCCACCACGTTGCAGATGGCAATGGTCTTCGCGTCCTTCGCGATCATCTCCCGCTGCGCTGCAATTGTGTCCGCTGTCTCGCCCGACTGCGTTATCAATATTCCAATGGAGGTAGGATCGGCGATCGGGTCGCGGTAGCGGTACTCGCTCGCGTAGTCCACTTCAACAGGAACGCGCGCCAGTCGCTCGATCATGAACTTGCCCGCCGTCGCGGCATGCCAGCTTGTTCCGCAGGCGGCAATGTTGATCTTTCCCGTCCGCTGGAACTCCTCGTCCGAAATCTTCATCTCGCTCAGGAACACCTTGCCGCTGTCGAGCGAGATGCGGCCCAGCGTCGTGTCGCGGACGGCGCGCGGCTGCTCAAAGATTTCCTTGAGCATAAAGTGCTTGTAGCCGCCCTTTTCCGCCTGAATCGGGTCCCAGGTAATGCGCTGCACAGGGCGCTCAATCTGGTTGCCCTGCAGGTCCGTTAGCTGCACGCCATCGCGTGTCAGGATGGCAACGTCGCCGTCAGCCAGAAAATACAGGTTGCGCGTGTGATGCAGAATGCCGGGCACGTCCGACGCAACAAAATACTCGCCATCGCCCAGTCCCACAACTACCGGAGGCCCGTTCCGCGCCACTACAATTTTGTCCGGCTCTTTGGCATGGAGCACGCAGATCGCATAGGCCCCGGTCAGGCGCAGGGCCGCGCTGCGCACCGCATCCTCAAGCTTGAGCGTTACGCCAGACCTGGCCACGGCGGCAATCTCCTGCTCAATCAGGTGCGCAATGACCTCAGTGTCTGTTTCGGTGACAAACTTGTGTCCTTCGGCAGAGAGCTCCTGTTTGAGCGCGAGGTAGTTCTCAACAATTCCGTTGTGCACCACTACGATGCTGCCCGTGCAGTCACGGTGCGGGTGCGCATTCTCCTCTGTGGGACGCCCATGCGTGGCCCAGCGCGTATGGCCGATTCCGTAAGTACCCTCCAGCGGATGCGCGCGGACCGCCTCTTCCAGGTTCTTCAGCTTGCCCGGAGCACGGCGCAGTTCAAACGTATCGCCATTGCCGCCTACGGCAATGCCCGCCGAATCGTACCCGCGATACTCAAGACGGCGCAATCCGTCGATGATCAGAGGAACGACCTTCTTACCGCCGCCGACATAGCCGACAATTCCGCACATACATTGCCTCTGATTTCTCTGCGGGTAATTCAACCCTGGCTCGCGCAGAAAAGAGACGCGACGTGCAACGCAGGACTACTCAGCGTCTTCCAGATGAAACCGGAACTCTTCAATCACCGGATTCGTGAGCACCTCGCGCGCAATCTTCTCCACTTCGGCGCGGGCAGCTTCTGCATCAAGCGAATCAGCCAGACGAATCACGAAATATTTACCTTGCCGCACGTCTTCAATGCCCTTGTACTGCATCTTTCTTAGTGCGCCGTGAATGGCCTGCCCCTGCGGGTCAAGAACTGTTTGCTTGAGTGTGACATAGACATGAGCCTTCATTTTGCCTGATTATAAACGTTGCGGCCTCGCCGGAAGCAACGGATCGAACCATCCCCGACAGAACACACCACAGGTCAAGCATGACAAATTATTTGAAGCTGCCGATTGGCGACAAAGCACCCGAAGCCGTAAACGCCGTAATTGAAATTCCAGCCGAATCCATCAACAAATATGAATACGACAAGCAGCTGAACGTCTTCCGGCTGGACCGCAACCTCTACTCTCCTGTGCATTATCCGGGCGATTACGGCTTCATCCCCTCCACGCTCAGTGATGACGGCGATCCTCTCGACGTGCTGGTTCTGGTCGATGCGCCCAGCTTCTCAGGCTGCGTGATGACCGTGCGCCCCATCGGCGTCCTCGAAATGCTTGACCAGGGAGTACTCGACGAAAAAATCCTTGCCGTGGGCAAAAATAACCCGCGCTACACCGATGTGTGGAATTACTCCGAGAT
>JASHUR010000201.1 GCA_030039895.1 Acidobacteriaceae bacterium
ACGTCTTCATGCAGCGGCGTGCTCAGGTCAACCATACGTTCCGCCTGCGTGTCTTCCGCGGCGTACATGGCCGCTTCGCCGGTCGCTGTTGCAGTGGGAGCAACAGCATGCAAGGGCTTGATGCGGGCTACAACCGAAGCCGATGCAAGGCGTGGGGAGATGCTCTCGGCGATTTGAAGTGGCGTAACTCCGGCGGCAAACTGCTTCACGGCGCCATCTGGAAGCTTGACCTGGATGGAATTGTCTGCAGAACTCATATGCGGGATCGGTCTCTAAGGCTCTCGTTGAGAAATAAGGTGTCCCCTCTAGGATATGGTGTGGATGGATTGGCGTCGAGAGCACTGACGCCTACGGGCGCGCCCCGGGAAACCACTCTACGTAGTTGTCTCCCTTGCGCCCGGTATAAATGGCGCGCTTGCCTGCGAGATACACAGAGTAGGTTGCCGTACCGGCCACCTGAATCAGGCGGAGGAACTCGCGATACTGGATTTCACCACGCTGGATCATTTTGAGAGCCGCGCTCACGCCTTCCCCCGAAAAGGTATCCGAAATAGGATGGTTTGGCAGCTCCTGTTTTTGCGTGGTGTAGCTTTCGCCATTCGGGAAATAATACGTTCTGGTGTGCTGGTACAGATCGGCGTAATAGAATTCGACGCCGACTCCGATCAGCTTCTGAACGACTTCCGGGAAGACAATGCTTTCTCCCGCGGATCGGCGGCTGCACTCCTCCATAACGTCGATGGCTTTGGGGTCGATGGTTTGTGTTTGTATCATGATGTTCCTTCTTTCAATCGGTGAATTTTGTCAATCGACAGGCACCTGCGTCCAACCGTGGTGGGCTACAACCTTTCGCATCAGGCTTACGATGGCCGCCTGCTCTTTCTTGTTAAGACAGGTGAAAAATTCGTTGTCATTGTCATCCGCCAGCCGTGCCAGCCCGGGCACGATCGCGTGCCCCTCTTCGGTCAGGCGGATAAGGCGTGCGCGCCCATCGGCAGCGCTTGTTGAGCGGGAGACCAGCTTCTTCGCTGCCAGGCGGTCAAGGATGCGCGAGACCGGCGCCTTCGTCATTCCCATGGCCTGCGCCAGCTCATTCTGCGAGCATTCTTTCAAGTCATACAGGCAGCGGAGCGCAACCCATTCGGAGACAGTGATTCCTTCTTTAAGAAGCTTCCGCGCGAACGCATGGGATACATGGTTGGACACAAAGCGAAGCCAGTATCCAACATGGTCTTCCAATCCGCTGATTTGAGCTCTCCTGCTCATCGGTCATCCTATGTAGGTAAATATAGTTGCTAAGGCAACTATATTGCAAGAGAAAAATAATATTTTTTTTCGAGGCTTTCCAGGTCCTAGATCAACCGGGTTCCGGCAATCCCCTCCAGCACCTTCAGCGGGGAAGTCTCCGGCGCGACCAGCGCATCGGGAGAGACGAGGAACGTTTGCTCGAGCGCATACTGGCCTGCCAGCACAGCATGTGGCACCGCATCCGTGTAGACCATCCAACTTGAACCCGAAGGGAACTGCCAGGGATACTTCGGGGACTCGGCCTGAAACTTCGGATTCTCTTTCAGGAAGTTGTGGAAGCGCATCATGAAGTCGTCATACGGCGACCGTTTGATGGATGGGATGGCCGCGCCCAGCCCGACGGCACGGCCCAAAGACTTGGCCGCGCGTGATGTGGAGGAATCCGGCCGTGGTGCAATCTGCGCCGGAGAAAATTCGTGGACCACCTTGCTGAATGGATCCCCCACAACCCAGTCGCGCGTGCGCGCCGGGTGAATGTTGTTGAAGAAGCGCAGAATGCGCGCGCCGTAAGTGGGCCGTGTGGGGAAGGCGTCAGTGTGCAGCAGGTCATTGCGCCGGCGCAGCGGAAGGTCGCGACCCTGTTCCTCCTGCGGGCGAAAGCTCGCATAATCAAGCCGCCAGTCGGCATGGTAGGGCGAAAGAAATCCCGTGAGGAAGCGAACGACTGCCTGTGAGTAGTTGCGCATGATGCTTTGCAGCCGCGTGACTGCTGCAGCGTCAGCGGTTTTGGTGTCCACGCCGCTCAGCTTGTCGGCATTTGGCTTGTAGGCGATGTTCTTGTGCAGCGAGCTGTCGGTCTGCTGCTGGCCGAGCAGGAAGGCAAGGTCGTTCTGCGGAATTGCAATGGGGGTCTGAGGGAAATAAAGGATGTCGCCCGCTTCAAGCTGGGCGCACCAGGCGCGCGCCCGCTCGTCTGAGGGCGGACGTCCGCCGGGCATCGCTTCGGGGGTGATCGTGACCAGACCCACAGGCGTTATCTCCCGGCCAGTTTTCGCCGCAGCCACATCCCGAACATCACGACCTCGGCCACGCACAGCGCCAGCACGCCGGCGGGAAAGGCAGCATAGAGGTAGGCATCAGCCATGTCCACGGAGTGGTGACCGAGCTCGTTGTAGAACAACAGAACAAAGATGGCGACAAAGCAAGTTGCGAAGAAGACCATAAACCCGAACGCCGTCGCCATCAGCAGGCTCTGGAACAGGTTGAGCCTGTCGATCGGAATCCCGAAAATTTTGTTTCGCGAGGGAATTATTTCACTCACTGCCATCTCACCAACCTCTGGCCCGCCGACCTTGCCGCGCCTCAGTTTAGAATACTGCTTTATGGTTGAAGCCGCCCAGATTCCACTGCTCTCTGCTGCTCAGGTCACGCAGCAGGCCCAGGTGCGGCAGGCCGCGAACGGAATCTGCTTCGCGGACTTTGGCGACACGCAAGTCGCCGCTGCGGACCTGGAGCGTATTGTGCAGGCAGTGCCCGCTTCCATCGCCAATGCGCTTACCCGTCGTGCCTATTATTTTGTTCCGCTTACATTGTCCGAGGATGACACGCCGACGATTGCTTCCGGCTATGCGAGCGATCTCGCCGACCGGGCCATCTGCCACCGCAATACCAGGCTGGGCGGCTCGGAATGCATCTTTATCTCCACGCGAATCATGCAGGACCGCTTCGCTCTGGCCTTTGAGTACTTCATCAATGTGGGTCACCACTTTGTCGACGCGGTCGGCGTTCCGGAGGGCTTTGCCGAACTGGTGTGGTCACAGGCCGCGGCCGACACACGCGGTGAAACCAGCCAGGACGCCTGGGAGAACCGCCGCCGCGCGCTCGACCGCAGCGCCACAGACGAGAAGGCCAAAACCAGCTATTTCGAGGCGGCCTTCTCCGATGCCATCGCCATATACATGCTTTCGCTCACGCTCGACTTCGACTACGGCGAGCTGAAGGAGCGGGAGTATCCGCTGCTGGCTGCCCCCGCGCTTGCCGAGCGGCTCCGGCATGTGGCGGGACTGTTTCCTGCCAACCCGGGGTATGAGTTTGAAATTCGCTACCGGCGTCGGGCATAGCAAATCATCAGCAGCATCGCAGCAAAGCTTAATCGGTAAGGTTTAGACACAAAACATGATCGCTCACCTGCGCGGACGCCTCCTCAACAAGCAACCCGGGACTGTCATTGTTGAGGCCGGTGGAGTCGGCTACGAGGTCATCATCAGTATTCCCACCTTCACCTCGCTGCCTGCGGAGGGCGCTGAAGTCTCGTTGCACATCCACACGCAGGTGCGCGAAGATCTGATCGCGCTGTTCGGCTTTCTCGACTTGAAGGAGAAGCGCCTGTTCGAGCGGTTGATCACGGTGAGTGGAGTCGGCCCGAAGCTGGCCGTGACCATTCTCAGCGGCCTGAATCCCGAGCGCACCGTGGCCGCCATTCGTGCGCAGGACCATGCCACGCTGACGCATATCCCCGGAGTCGGAAAAAAACTGGCCGAGCGATTGGTTGTCGAGTTGAAAGACAAGTTGGAGGACATGGCCGTCGCTCCCATCGCGTTGACTTCCGCTGGCCCCGCCGCCGAGGATGTCCTCTCCGCGCTCACCAATCTCGGCTATCAGCGCCCCGCCGCACAGAAGGCCATTGAAGCCGCCGTTGAAAAGGACAAGTCACTCGGGCAGGACTTCGACGCGCTCTTCCGCTCCGCGCTGAAGATCATCCGTTAGCATCCGTCTGCGGGAGCCACCCATTCAAACTATCGCTACAATGGCGGGATGAGCGATTCCGCCGAAAAGGACCCTCGCGTTTACTTTGCTGCGGAGCGCACGCTTCTTGCATGGATTCGCACCGGCCTGGGGCTGATGGGTGTTGGCTTTGCGGTCAGCCGTTTCGGTTTGTTCCTGCGCGAGTTTATGGGCCAGCAAGCCAGCAACAGAGTATGGAACACAACTCACTCCGTCCTGGCAGGCGTGATTCTGGTGGTGTTGGGCGTAATCGTGAACGTTGCAGCCACCATTCACCATTTTCAGATTACGCGTGAGCTGGCGTCAGGAAAGTGGGTGCCAGGTAGGGTTTCACGCAACGCTGTGGCTCTGGCGATTCTTCTGGCCGTCGCCGGTGTCATCATGGCCATCTATCTGCTGGTCATTCAATGATCCCTGTTTCTCGGGTTCAATTTCGCGGGTTCAGCTCACGTTCAGATACGTCGTATAGCGGTCCTCGCCCAGTCCCGTAAACGGGACCAGACGCAGGGTACCTGAACCCGTCTGCGCATGCCACACAGTCTCTTCGAGCGTCTGGCCTGGGCCGCGCTGCGCGGCAAGCAGCTGTTGGCGCGTCACCCTCGGAGCTTCTGTATTCAGCGCAAACAGCACCAGCGGCCCGCGCACCAGCGCGACGGTATCAGAGTGCTGTGGGTCAATCGGCTCAAGGCGCATGGGCAGCGGAAGCGTAAGCTCGATTCGGTCTCCGTCTTTCCATTCGCGCCGCAGGGTTGCAAAGCCCAGCGATACCGGCGGAGAAACGCGGTTGCCGTTCACTCGCACCGTCGCGCCCTGGGCCCATGCCGGAATCCGCAGCCGCACCGTAAAGCGTGACGCACGCGACGCGCGCACCCCCAGCGCTATGTTCTCGTCGAGCGGATACCTCGTCTTCTGCTCGAGCTGCACGGCAACGCCGTCCGGCGTGGTCCAGCGCAGCGTCGAAGGATGGTACAGGTTCACATAAACCGTATCGCCCTCATGGAAGTATCCGAGGATGTGGTAATCGGCCGCGACCTGGGGCAGTGTGCCAGAGCAGCATGGCCAGCGGTCGCCGAAGTACACGCGTTTCCCCTCGAAGTTGTAGTCGGAGTAATAAAAGGCGTGGCCGTCCGGCTCCAGCCGCTTTGCGCCTAGCACAGTGTTGTAGAAGACGCGCTCCATACTGTCGCCGTAGCGCCCATCGCGCGTCACCCGCAGCAGGTAGCGGGTCAGCTTGAAGTGCGCATAGCTGCCGCAGGGTGTCTCAAAGCTGGAGTGGGTGCTGCTCAGGCTGTTAAACAGCGTGGAGCTGTCCGGCGCGACAAAGCTCTCGTTCGGTCCCCAGCCGCCGGTGGCAAAGCTCTGAACCTCCGAGATCATCTCGAATGCATTCTTCGCTGCCAGCAGGTGCTTCTGGCTGCCCGTGCAAATGTAGGCTTCCATTGCCGAGCTGAGCGCGTTGCAAAAGCTGTACGCATGGTGGTTTGCCAGCACATCCTTGTCTTCAGACAACGGATCGAAGTAAGTCTTGTCCAGCAGGTAGCGGCCGGCCAGCTTTTTGTATCGAGCTCCTGCGCCGCGCTGCCATGCCAGATACAGGTTCTCCGGAAGCGTGTACGGCTCATCCCACCCATAGTCCGGTGTGGTATTGTCGCCAATCGAGGCGCGCCACTCCAGTTGCGGCTTGTCGCGGTCGAGCGCATGCGAAGGCAGATACGGCAGAGCTGCGTCCACCGTCTGGTCAAGAATCGGGAAGGCCTGAGAGCTGTGCGCGAACTGGTGCGCGTCGATCACCCCGCACACGACCTTGTCGAACACGTACGCGGGAAAGCGAAAATTCTTATAGAACCTGCCGGAGATCACAGGTTGATAGAGTGCCAGCAACTTATCAACATGCGCCTGTCTGCGCGCATCGCCTGTCGCTGCGTATCCGCGCGAGAGCGCCGAGATCCACTGCCCGAAGGTGTGCCCCGGACAGAAGCCGTTCACGGCGTACCAGCCGCCAAGGCTCACGCCCGGAGCAGGCAGTCCGGCGCGTAGCCGCCACGGCTTGAGCAGACTGTCTTCATTTAGGCCCATCAGCACGGATTGGGTGTTTTCAAACTGGTCCAGCGCGCGCCCCGGCGCCAGCGTTACGTCGCCGTAGCCGAACTCTTCAAGGAAGACGGGCCTGTCAGAAGCATGGAGGTATGGCCGAGAATAAAGAGCCGCCAGCGCCAGGCCGGCGGACTGCAGGAATGTGCGGCGAGTCGCCATGAGCAGAATAACCCCCTACATCTCCATGCTAGACCCTTCATTCGCCTGCCGGAATCTGTGGCTGCCTCTGTCTACTCGCCTTTGTATTTCACAAAGAGGTCAGGAAACTCCGCTTTGAGCGCGGCGATCTTGGGCCGGTCGCAGATGTAGATGTACGGATTGTCGGGATGATTGAGCGCATAGTCCTGGTGGTAGGCCTCAGCCGGGTAAAACGCCTTGAG